>NZ_JBKHFB010000045.1:0-13851 GCF_046540515.1 Guyparkeria sp. | reverse complement strand
GGGCTTGGCATTCGCGCAGACCTTCCCAAGACAACACGAGTTCTCAGGGAGAACGCACATGGTTGAGACGACCGACATCCAGGTGGACGGCTGGCAGACCCAGAAGCGTCCCCCCATGCTGATCCGCAAGTTCGAGTTCGCCGACTACTCGCAGACGCGCGATTTTCTCGACCGCCTCGCCGAGGTTTCCGAGGAAATGGGTTACCACCCCAGCCTGCAGTTCGACCGCACCCAGGTCTCGGTGAACGTCTCGCCGCTCGAAGAGGCCCTCGGCGATCTGGAGGTGCGCTTCGCCAGGCAGGCGACCGAGCTGGCCGAAAAGACCCGGGCCGAGTCGGACCCGGCTGGCTGACCCCATCGAGGAGGGTGACACCATGGCCGCACACGTCATCGCACTGGCCAATCTCAAGGGCGGCTGTGGCAAGACCACGTTGTCGATCAACCTTGCCTCCGGGCTCGCCCGGCGTGCCGAGGTCGGCCTGATCGACGCCGACCCGCAGGGTGCCCTGCGCCACTGGTCCGGCTGGGGCGAGGCCAAGTCGGGCCTGCCCCGCCTGTTCGACGATCACGACGACGCCCACGCGAACCTGGCCGCGGCCCGCGAGGCCTGCGACTACGTGATCGTCGACTGCCCGCCGTCGCTCGACATGAACGTCACCATCGAGCTGCTGCTCCACAGTCATCAGGTCCTGATCCCGGTTCTCCCCTCGCCTCTCGACCTGTGGGCGAGCGCCGACACCGTCAAGGCGGTGAACAAGGCGCGCGAGAACGGCAACAATGCCCTTCTGGCGGCCCTGTTGCTCAATCAGACCGAACCGCGCAGCGCCATGACCCGTGCCATGCAGAATGCCGTCACGGGACTTGGCTTGCCTGTCCTACCGGCGACCGTGCGCCGCCGGGCCGCCTATCGAACGGCGGTCGTTGAAGGAGTGAGCGTCTACCAGCTTGGCGGCCGCGGTCGTGCGGCGGTGGACGAAATCGAGACCATCATTGACGAGGTAACGCCATCATGAGCAAGTTGGAAGACAAGCTGAGCGCCAGCGTGAAGTCCGAATCCCAGGCCACATCGACCAAGCCGGCCGAGAACGCCAACACCGAATCCAAGTCGTCGACTGCCGGCGGCACGACGGCCAAGCCGGCGGCCTCCAGCTCCACGGCCAGCAAGGCCCCGACCACGCGTCGCGCCCCGGCACGCAAGGCCCCGGCGAAGAAGACGACAACCACGAAGACCGCGGCGAGCAAGCCGGCGGCCAAGAAGCCCGCGACCCGCTCGACGTCGACCGCGGCGAAATCGTCCGAGAAGACCAAGACCCCGGGCCAGGGCAAGCAGCCGCTGCATCCGCGCCGCGTCTGGCCGGACTGATCCCGCCATCAGGCCGGCCCGGCGCCGGCCAACTTTTTCCCTTGCCACCAGCAGAGCCACGATCGATGCCATGACGAGTGCACGGCTAGAAGACCAGGAGCGCCTCGACGAGCTGGGCGAATCCGCCCGCGAGATACTCGAGATCCACTGGGTGGACGCCACCCGCGTGTTCCCGCCGCGTGCGCTCGATGCCTACCTCGAGGGGGCGATCAGCCTGCAATCCCTGGGCCGCGGCGAGGAACTGGTCCTCGCCTACATCGAAAGCCTGCCGCAGGTGGCCCGGGAGATCGGCACCGACGCCGCCTTCGAGCTGCTCTCGATGGCGATCAAGATGTTCTCCAAGACCAGTGCCGCGGTGCTCGTCCTGCTGTTCTCGACCTCGCCGGTGGCCGCGAACCGCCTCGGCGAGGCCTCGCTGTTCCAGCAGTACCTCTCGCTGGTCAACTACATCCTGGCGCAGGCGCCACGCGCCCTGCGCCCCATGCTCACCCAGCTCGACCACCTGCTCGAGGTACTGACCCTCGGCGGCCTGCGCCGCTGGGCGACCTGGGGCATCAACGCCCACCGCAACGACTTCGACGCCCTCGACGCCTACTTCAGCCTCGCCAGCCCCGACGCCGAGGCCGTGCTGAAGAAAGAGCGGCGTGGCACGCTGTTCGTCGACGTCCAGCGGCGCCTGGTGATGTACCTGCGCGCCCTGTGGGCCCGCAACTTCCTGATGCGCCCCACCTCGGGCGACTTCGAGAGCCGGGAGGGCTACCGCCCCTTCATCGAGGGGCCGTTCATCAACCTGCCCGACGCCTTCGACGACTACGTCGACCGAGACGACTCGTCGGTCGACGGCGTCAACCTCTACCGTGCCGCGGCCTCACACGCGGCCGCGCACATGATCTACTCGGGCTTCGATGCCGACTCGGAGGAGGCCTCCAAACTCCAGCAGACCTTCATCGGCCTGATGGAGGATGCGCGCGTCGAGACGCTTGCCGGGCAGGACTTTCCCGGACTGGCACCACTGTGGACGCGCATCGCCCGGATCGCGGTCAACCGCCACGAGGAAACCGACCCCGACCGGATCGGCCCGCTGCTCGACCGTATCGCGCTCGCCCTGCTCGACCCGGACTACGTCGACGACCACCCGCTGGTCGCCCAGGCTCGCAGCGCGATCGACGGCATCCGTGAAGACCTGACGGACTACGATCGCGTTCGCGCCGCCGGCCTGGCGCTGGCCGAACGTGCCGAGGCGCAGGGACTGGTCTTCAGTCCCAGCCAGGACATCCCGAGCGTGCCCTATCGCGACGACAACCGCTTTCTGTTCGAGAAGCCGGAATCCGCGTTCGAGATCCAGCGCGAGGGCAGCGTCGACGACAAGCGTCGCTATGTGAGCCTGATGGAGATGCTCAACACGCTCGACGTGGAGAACATCTCCGCCGAGGATGCCGAAGAGATCTGGGTGCTGGGTACCGAGCTCTACGACAACCACGGGCGCAAGTACTCGGACATCTTCGCCGAGGACCGCACGCTCTCGCCGGTGCACTACCACGAGTGGGACTACATGTCCCAGCTCGAGCGCCCGTACTGGACCACGATCAACGAGAAGCGACCGGCAGACGGCGATCCCGAGGCCATCGACGCGATCCTCGATCGCCACAAGCCGCTGGTGCGGCGCCTCAAGTACCTGATCGAGGGCATCCAGCCGCAGGGCGTGGTGCGCGAGAAGAAGGTCGAGGACGGCGATCAGATCGATCTCAACGCCGCGGTCAGCGCGATGATCGACATCCGCATGGGCCAGACCCCGGACCCGCGGATCAACATCCGCACTCGCCTGCAGGTCCGTGATCTCTCGGTGATGCTGCTGATCGACCTGTCCGAGTCGACCAACGACGTGCTCGGCCGCGGCGACGAGGAAACCACGGTGCTTGACCTCTCGCGCGAGGCGGCCGCGCTGCTGGCCGACGCGATCCACCGCGTGGGCGACCCGTTCGCGATTCACGGCTTCGATTCCAACGGCCGCCACGACGTCGAGTACTACCGTTTCAAGGACTTCGACGAGCCCTACGGCGACAAGGCCAAGGCCCGGCTGGCCGGCATGACCGGGCAGCTCTCCACGCGCATGGGCGCGGCCCTGCGTCACGCCGGTGCGGTGATGCGAAACCGGCCCAGCCAGCGCAAGCTCGTCCTGCTGCTTTCCGACGGCGAGCCCTCGGACAACGACGTGCGCGATCCGCAGTACCTGCGCCACGACACCAAGAAGGCGGTCGAGGAACTGCATCGCCAGGGGGTGGAGACCTTCTGCGTGACCCTCGACCCGCACGCCGACGAATACGTCTCGCGCGTGTTCGGGCCGAGGAACTTCATGGTGCTCGACCACGTCTCGCGACTGCCGGAGAAGCTGCCGGCGCTGTACCTGTCGATGACGCGCTGAACGAATGCTCGGCGATCAGTGCCATCGCCCTCGACGATCAGTGACAGGCGCATCTCACGGCTGCTGATCCCGTCTCGGACCCGGTGGACATGCGAAAACGAGATTTATTTGCAGCGAGCTGGCATCGGCCAGTGACAGATGGAGTAAGGACATGATCGAACTGCAGTGGTTGATCCCGCTATTGCCGGTGCTATCCGCCCTGCTGGTGCACCTGCTCGCCGGCCGGCTCGGCAAGCGGGTCGCCCGGTTGAGCGTCGGCATGGGCGTGATCACCTTTCTCGTCGCCCTCTGGCAGATCGTGGTCTTCATCGCGAGCGACGAGGGCCCGAGCTGGATGGGCATCGGCGGGAACTGGGGCAGCGTCTATCTCGATCCCCTGAGCGCGACCATGGCGCTGGTCGTCGCGGGCTTCAGCCTGATCGTGCACATCTACTCGGTGCGCTACATGGCGGAGGAGCCGGGTTACGCGCGCTTTTTCATGCTGCTGGATCTGATGACGGCGTCGATCCTGCTGTTCGTCACGGCAGGCGACCTCATCACCCTGCTGATCGCCTGGCATCTGGTCAGCGTGATGATGTACTTCCTGCTCGGCCAGAACACCGAGTCGCGACCGGGCGAGCGCTATGCCTTCTGGACCTTCCTGACCTACCGGATCGGCGATCTGCCGATGGTCCTGGCGGCTGTGATCCTGTTCCAGGCCTATGGCGCGCTGGACTTCCCGACGTTGTTCGACCGGCTGATGGCCGCCCCGGAGACCGAGGTGTTCGGCATGCCGGCGGCGATCACCGCGGCCGGGCTGATCGCCCTTTCGGCCTTCGCCAAGTCCGCCCAGTTCCCGCTGCACACCTGGCTGCCCTACACCATGGACGGCCCGACGCCGGTCTCGGCGCTGATGCACGCGGGCATCGTCAATGCCGGCGGCATCATCATCAACCGCTTCGCCCCGGCCTTCGTCAATGCCGACGGGGTACTGCACCTGCTGTTCGTGGTCGGTCTGCTCACGGCCGTGATCGGCTCGGTGCTGATGCTGACCCAGAACGACATCAAGAAGTCGCTGGGCTACTCCACGATGGGCCAGATGGGCTTCATGATCATGGAAACGGGCGTGGGCGCGTTCTCGCTGGCCGTGTTCCACCTGATCGCCCACGGCATGTTCAAGGCGACCATGTTCCTCAGCTCGGGCGACCTGATCGGCGACGCCCGTCGCCATGACGACGTGCCGCAAAACCCGCTGTACACCTTCCTGGTCGACCGCAAGATTGGCAAGGCGACGCGCCTGCCCTGGCTGGCCATCGGCCTGGTCACACTGATCGTGCCGCTGGTCATCCTGCTGCTGGCGCACTGGGCGGTATCGCCGGACTTCTTCCAGAAACAGGGCGCGATCGTGCTGCTGTTCTTCGGCTGGATCACCGGCGTACAGGTGCTGTTCGCCACCCACCGGCTGGATGCGACCAACCCGGTGCGCATGATGCTGATGATCCTGCTCTCGTTCGCCCTGATCGTGATCGGCTACAGCATCATCGGCCACACCTTCGAGACCTTCCTCTACCCGGATGCGGCGTTCCGCGAGGCGCTCTACCACGCCGCGGGGCTCGATGCGATCACCTTCGACGTGCTCGTGATCCTGCTGGGTCTGATCGTGCTGGTCGGCTGGATCGGCAGCTATCTTGCCAGCCGCAAGGAACCGCTGTTCGGCAACCGCTTCACCGAACTGCGGCTGACGCTCTACTCGCTGATCTCGCGCGAGCTGTACATCGCCGACCTCTACGAACGTCTCAGCCAGGCCCTGCTCGAGGGCTCCAAGCGCATCAATGTCTGGATGAGGTGGCGCTGACATGAACACGCTGTTGCTGTTGCTGGCAGGCCTCTTCCTGCCCCTGTTCCCGCTGAGCATGGTCTTCAACTGGCTGCTCGCGCGGTTCGATCATCCCGTCATCCGCGTGGCGCTGATCCTCGTCTGGCCACAGGTCGGCGTGCTGCTGTTGCTGGCCGCCGGGGTGCCGTTGACCGGGAGCGTGTTCCTCTGGTGGGGCCTGATCACCGCCGCCTTCTACGCCTGGCGCCTGCTCACCGTGCGCGAACTGGGCCAGTGGGCCGCCATGCTGGCCACCTCGGCCTTCGCGCTGACCTGGGTGATGGCGGCCGACGGCGCGCGGGCGGTCGACCTGCATGCCTTCGTGCTCGGCTTTGCCGTGGCGCCTGCCCTGCTGGTGGCGGTCACCTCGCTGCTGGAACGCCGTCTGGGCGCGGCCTACTCCGGGCTGATCACCGGCATGGCACGGGACATTCCCCGGCTGGCCGGCCTGATCACGGTGGTACTGCTCGCCGCGATGGCGCTGCCGATCTCGCCCGGCTTCTTCGTCATGCTCGACCTGCTGCTGGAGAGCGACCCGGGGCCCGTGATCCTGGCACTGCTGACCTGGCTGCTGTGGAGCTGGGCGGGCACCCGGCTGTTGCGGGATACGGTCTTCGGCCCTCGTCGCGGCACGCATGTGGCCGACCTGCCCGTTGCGCAGGCCTGGGCCTTCGCGGGCGTGATCGTCGCCGCGGTCGTGTTGAACCTGATCTGGACAGGAGTCTGACGCCATGAGCCGACTGACGCTGGGCCAACGCCTGAAAATCCGTTCCATGGTTCACATGGCCGCCGAACCGATCCCGTTCTTCTGGCCGATGCGGACCTTCATCCACCACAACCCGCTGCATGGCCTCGAACACCTGCCCTTCGAGCAGGGCGTGCGCCAGGGCGAGAAGCTGTTCCACGGCCGCGGCTTCCTGCCGCGCACCGAGTACCAGCGCTACCACGCCGAGGGGAAGGTGGACGACGCCACCCTCGGTGACGACATCCGGCGCTTCCTCGCCGAGCGCGACGGCATCGGCGAACTCGACCTCCACGGCCTGCTGCAGACGTTGCTGTGCCGGACGCCGGAAACGGTCGGCGTGAGGCTGGACCTGGCGGAAGCCGATGACATCAAGTGCGCCATCGACGGCGGTACCCGCTGCGCCGAGACGCCCCCCGACATCGACGCCCTGGAGGAACGCCTTGCGCGGCAGTTCCCGCCCGAGCGGCCGCTGTACGAATCCATCGATCTCCTGTTCGGCACCGAGATCGGCACCACACTCGACGAGCTGGTGATCAAGAGCTGCCTGGACTTCTTCGACGAAGGCCAGTCGACCCTGCAGATGCCGGGACGCGAACACGGCTTCTTCACCGCCTGGAGCGCGCTGGCCAAGCGCAACCTGCGGCTGTTCCTGCGTGGCCTGCACATCAAGAAGATCCTCGCGCAGGACACCTCCGCCGAGGGCGTGATCGTCTACGTTCTCGGCGAGCTGGGTATCGAGGAGGCGCACTGGGACGGCCTGATCACCCGCGAACTGACCCGCCTGCACGGCTGGGCGGGCTTCATCCGCTGGCGCTCGTCGGCCAACCGCTACCACTGGTCGCGGACCTACCCGGGCGACCTGATCGACTTCCTCGCCATCCGGCTGGTGCTGGGGCTGGCACTGATCCGTGAGCATGCGCGTCGCAAGCGTCTGCCCGCCAGCTTCCCGGAACTCGCGCACTACCTCGAGCAGCACACCGCCGAGTGCTATCTGCGCCAGGCATACCACGGCGGCACCGTCCAGCCGGAATGGGCCCACCGGGTCGACGATGCCCTGGCACACAAGCACCCCGGCCACATCAACCGACTGCTGCCCGAGTACCTGCAGGCCGAGCGGATCGCCGAGGCCCGCCGCCAGGCCGACCGCCTGCTCTCGCTTGCCGAGGCCGCCGGCCAGACCGAGGCACTCGAGGCACTCGACGCCGGCCAGATCGACACCCTGTTGACCCTGCTCGACGAGTTCGAGGAAGGCGAAGGGATGATGTGGCTGCGGGCCATGGAGGCGGTCTACCGCAAGTCGATCCTCGACGAGATCAAGCTGCTGCCGCCGGCCAAGCGTGAAAAGCGCCCGTTCGCCCAGGCACTGTTCTGCATCGACGTGCGCTCCGAGCGCATCCGTCGCCAGCTCGAGCATGTCGGCGACTACCAGACGTTCGGCATTGCCGGTTTCTTCGGCGTGCCGGTCAGCTTCATCGGCCTGGGCAAGGGCACCGAGCTGGACCTCTGCCCGGTACAGATCACGCCCAAGAACGTGGTGCTGGAGGTACCCACCGGCGCCACGCAGATCGAGACCGATTTCTACTCCTCGGCCAGCCACGTGCTGCATGACGTGAAGAGCTCCGTGCTCTCGCCGTACTTCACGGTCGAGGCCATCGGCCTGCTGTTCGGCTTCGACATGATCGGCAAGACCGTCGCGCCGCGCGTCTACGACCGCTGGCGCAACCGCATCGAGCCCAAGGATGCCTCGACCCGCCTGTTGATCGACAAGCTGTCGCGCGAGCAGGGCGACTCGATCGTGCGCTCGTTGCAACGGGTGACGATCGTGCGGGCCATCGGCCAGCAGTTCGGCATCGATCGCGACGCGATCACCGACTCGATGATCCGCGAGTTGCGCGAGATCGCGATGGGCAACAAGGAAGGCTCCTCGGAGTTCGCCCGGCAGTTCGCCCTGAGCCCGAGCGCCGAGGCCGACTTCATCGAGACGCTGCGCAACGAGTACCGCATCAACCCGTCGTTCGTCTCCATGCAGATGGAGCGCCTGGGCAAGATCGGCTTTTCCCTCGACGAACAGGTCTACTTCGTCGGCCAGGCATTGCGGATGATGGGGATGAAGGATTCGTTTTCACGTTTCGTCCTGCTCGTCGGTCATGCCAGCGAGTCCGACAACAACCCCTACGAGTCCGCGCTGGACTGCGGGGCCTGCGGTGGCGGCCACGGGCTGGTCTCGGCCCGCGTGCTCGCGCAGATGGCCAACAAGTCCGACGTGCGCCGTCGCCTGGCCGAACAGGGCATCCACATCCCGGATGACACCTGGTTCGTCCCGGCACTGCACAACACCACCTCGGACGAGATCGTGCTCCACGACCTCGACCTGCTGCCGACCAGCCACCTGGTCTACATGGAGCGCCTGCGCAACGGCCTGCGTGCCGCCAGCCGCCTGTGCGCCGCCGAACGCCTGCCGACACTCGAGGACGGCGTCGATCCCGGCCTCGACACCACCACGGCGTACCGTCACATCCAGCGCAACACCAGCGACTGGACCCAGGTACGCCCCGAGTGGGGCCTGGTTCGCAACGCCTCGGTGGTCGTCGGCGGCCGGCACCTGACCGAGGACATGAACCTCGACGGGCGCAGCTTCCTGCTGTCGTACGACTACACGCTCGACACCAAGGGTCGGCTGCTCGACACCATCCTTTCCGGCCCGTTGATCATCGGCGAGTGGATCAACCTAGAGCACTACTTCTCGGCGGTCGACAACGAGGGCTTCGGCAGCGGCTCCAAGGCCTACCACAACGTCGCCGGACGTTTCGGCGTGATGACCGGCAACCTGTCGGACATCCGCACCGGCCTGCCCTCGCAGACGGTGCTCAAGGACGGCCGTCCCTACCACGAGCCGGTCCGGCTGCTGGTCATCATCGAAGCGCCGGTGCCGCACGTGCTGGCCGCCGCCGGGCGCGTGCCCAAGGCACTCAGCCTGATCGTCAACGGCTGGATCAACGTGGTCGTCGCCGATCCCGAAACGGGCCACCTGAACTTCTTCGACCGCGGCGAGTGGCACGACCTGGGGCCGGCACCCCAGCGCGCCAAGCAACTGGAATCCATTGACGCAGAGGAGAGCCCTGCATGAGCAATCTCAAACTCAACCCGCTGAAGAAGCTCGAGATCATCATCGAGGGCGAGCACCAGGAATTCGCCACCGACCTCCTCGACCGTGCCGACGTCAAGGGCTACACCATCGTGGGCAACCTGTCGGGCAAGGGTAGCCAGGGCTTCCACGAAGGCC
This sequence comes from Guyparkeria sp., assembly GCF_046540515.1. GTDB lineage: Bacteria > Pseudomonadota > Gammaproteobacteria > Halothiobacillales > Halothiobacillaceae > Guyparkeria. Next base: position 4,183 of record NZ_JBKHFB010000045.1, on the reverse strand, counting down.
ACCTTATGTTCAACGAGGACGAGGTGCTGATCATGATCATCGCCGCCGTCCCGGAAGAGCTGGTCGAGCCGCTGCTCGAGGGCTTCGCCCCGTTCTTCGACAAGCACAGCGGCGTGGTCTTCGTCTCCGACATCCAGGTCAGCCGCCTGGTCAAGTTCAAGGGCTGATCGCGCCGGGCCTCAAGGCCGGCGCCGCCCCCCACCCATACATCCAAACCGAATCCGAGAGTGCAACATGCTGTTTGATCAATCCCCCCAGAACGGCACCAGCGACAACAACGCCAACGCCGACGAATACCGCATCCAGACCGAGCCCTACTACCGCCCGGTCCACGACGAGGTCGAGCTGTACGAGGCCGCCTACAAGGCCCGCATGCCGATGATGCTCAAGGGCCCGACGGGCTCGGGCAAGACCCGCTTCATCGAGCACATGGCCTGGAAGCTGCAGCGCCCGCTGATCAGCGTGGCCTGCAACGAGGACATGACGGCCTCCGATCTGGTCGGCCGCTACCTCCTGGACAAGGACGGCACCCGCTGGCAGGACGGCCCGCTGACCATGGCCGCGCGCATGGGCGCGATCTGCTACCTCGACGAGATCGTCGAGGCGCGCCAGGACACCACGGTCGTCATCCACCCGCTGACCGACCACCGCCGGGTCCTGCCGCTGGAGAAGAAGGGCGAACTGGTCGAGGCGCACCCCGACTTCCAGATCGTCATCTCCTACAACCCGGGCTACCAGAACCTGATGAAGGACCTCAAGCAGTCGACCAAGCAGCGCTTCGGCGCGCTCGATTTCGACTACCCGGACCCGGAGACCGAGACCGAGATCCTCGCCCACGAGAGCGGGGTCGACCGGGATACCGCCGGCAAGCTGGTCGAGATCGCCCAGCGGGCGCGCAACCTCAAGGGCCACGGGCTGGACGAGGGCATCTCCACCCGCCTGCTGGTCTACGCGGGCAAGCTGATCGCCAAGGGCGTCAACCCCCGCGACGCCTGCTCCATGACCCTGGTCCGTCCGATCACCGACGACCCGGACATGCGCGACACGCTCGACTCGGCGGTCAGCGCGTTCTTCTCTTGAGAAGGAACGTCCGCCCGAACGACAAACGCCCAGCCAATCGGCTGGGCGTTTCGCTTCTGCGTTCCAACAGACGGGGTCAATCCGTGGAGGGCTTCACCTCCACCGCCTGAGGCGCTTGCCCGCCCCACAGCCGCTTGCACAAATACGGCGCATTGCCGTAGCAGTTGTGCGGCCGGTAACTGGACAGGTCCAGTTCGAAGCCCTTGGCCTTCATGCACGCCTCCGCTTGTGAGGCTTCCGCCTTCGACAGGTCGTTGGCCGAGTTGACGTCGTTGTAGCCGCAATCACGCATCTCGGCCTTCACCCGTTCGGTCGCCACTCCGTCCTTCGACCAGGCTTCGTAGACCCAATTCGGCGGCTCAAAACTCGTCGTGGCACAGCCGGTCATGAATGCCAGCGCCCCGGCGGTGAGCGCAATACTTCCCTTCTTCATCTCGTCCTCCTGACGGTTGTGAAGACCGAAGCCATGCTGCTTCGGTCTGTGACTGCTCCTTGTCGTTCATCTCCCACCCAAGACGAAGGTCAGGGCGATGTCACGGATGGCCGGATCGGCCGGGCGCCGCCCGTCTTGTAATCGTGCCAGCGACGCGGGGATTCGCCTCGGCGGAGGGCGGCGTCGTAGTGGGCCTTGGTCACCACGAACACGCAGGCGCGAAACTCGCCGTTCTCGACCATGCGATCGACGATCGAGCGGGCGGCACCGATCGCCGACGGCTCGTCTACGTGAACGGCGATGATTTCATCTTCCCGATCCAGCACGTACCACATGGTTGTCCCTCCCCGCCGGCAGCTCGACCCCGTTACTCAGCGAACGGCGCATGCAAGGCCCACCGTCTCGCTTCCGAGGTGGATACGATAACCGATTGCGGGGTGGGTCGGACCCTCACGCGGCGCATCGGACGAGCAGACCCCGCGACGAACCCTCGAAGCTCGCTTCACCACGCGGGCCGAAGGACGCCCGTCACTTCATGTAGGCATAGCCCTCGTGCTGCAGCTCGATGATCTCGGCGTCGGCCATGGGCACCACCTCGACGAACCCGTGCACGTCCTCGGGCTCGACGTCGTGAAGGGCCGCGGCCGCCGCGCACATGCGGTACTCGATATTGCCAGCCACGGTAAGCGACTGCGCCCGCTCCATGAGTTCCTTGTTCTCCTCGTACTTCTCGTGAGTGAACAGCGGGATCTCGTCGCCGTGCAGGACCACCACGATATGCGCATCGAACCCGTCGCCGGCGTATTCGTTGTTCAGGTGACTGACCCGTCCGATGATGCTGTTGAGTTCCTCGGCATCGGCCGCCCCCACGTCGTACACCACCTTGTCGGGCTGGTAGTCCTTCTCGGTCAGCTCGGCCGTGCCCCAGGGACGGTTGTCGCTGGCGATCGCCATGGTAAGGGTCATGGCCGGCAACAGGCAGGCAAACAGCAAGGCTCGCTTGATCATCGCTTCCTCCTTGAATCCCGGCGGGATTGTCGTGTTCTCCCTGTCGACGGTAGCCGACCCCTGGTGCAATACCAATTACTTTGTCTGTTATTCGATAAGGCGCTACTCGATCAAACACGCGTACAAAAACAAAGCACCCGACTCGTGGTCGGGCGTGTTTCGTCTTGGTTAGGGGTCAACTCTCTTCGTGCAGACGTCCTTCCACGTACTTGTGCAAAATGCTCGAGACCAGCGTCTGGTAGGGAATACCTTCGGCCAATGCCTTCTTCTGCAATCCTCTCAGATCCCTGGAAGACAAGCGGATGTTGATTCGGGCGTCCTTGCGAAAGGTTGCCTGGGCATAGGATTCGTGGTGTCCCTTTAGCTCTTCGGCATGCTCGGACCGTTTGAGGCGCCCGGTCTCGAAGGCCTCCAAGACGTCTCGCTCTTCGTCGTCCAATCGGTTCATATCAGACCGCACAAAAACTCATATCCCGATTATCGATACCGAGTCCGGATCGGGAACTGGCAACCAACGGGTCAACCGTTGACCTTGCTACGGATATGATCGATGACTTCCCCGTGCTCTTTCTGCGGGCTGAACATCACGATGTCAGTGTCTTCTTCGGCTCTGACGCTATGCCCCGGCGGCCAGTAGAACAGGTCTCCCGTTCTCGACGTTTCCTCATCGCCATCTGTATACATAGCGGTTATCGCGCCCTCTACCACATATCCCCAATGTGGACTCTGGCAACTGTCGTCCTCAAGTCCATGCAACAACTCCGTGATATCGGTGCCCGCGGCAAAGGAAAAGAATTCGGCGCCCATCTTTCCGTATCCGGTTACATCGCCGAAGCCAACCTGCCGTCGGGCAGTTGCACCGGGCGCCGCGATTTGAACGGGGATGTCTTCTTTTGCGATACGCATAGCACTACCCTCCACGTCGTGGTATCTCACGTACCATCCTGACCACGCCCGCCCCCAATCGGTCGTCTGTCGGAAACGGGCCGGATGGGGACGGGACCAGCTACCAAGCCGCACTCTTACGCGCAAAGCCCAAGTAACGTGGCACACACCATCCTCCTAGAAGTGTAGATACTGACGCCAAAACTATCCGTCGAACCCCGAAGCGAAAAGCCGGCATCTCGAAAAACCGTCCCGACCCGCCCGACTACACTACAAGAAGCCGCTGGCTGGCAAGAGCGATGCATCCAGCGATGCGACGCGACATATCAATGGAAACGGCGGATGCAGACCGTCCATCATCGACACTCTCCGAGCGCACTTCGTACGCCTCGGTGCGCTCCGCGCAAATCAAGAGTAACTCATGCTCACGAGGGACATGCATGTCCACACCCGCACGCATTGCGACAATCGGGAGCAACAGGTTTCTCGAGGTTTCAGGACCTGTCAGGGGACTTGCGATTCCCGGGGCTCATCTGCCCATGACCAGATCGGTCACTCGCATACCGACAGGACATACACCTTCAACAATCAAACTCCACATCCGGGGGATGAAGTCGATCCCCGGCCTACGCGAAGCAAAAACGAAAAACGCCCGGCTGCTTAGCCGGGCGTTTCGATTGTCGATCATCGGCCGTAGCCGAGGACAAAGGCATCCTAGTTAGCGGTTGCCGCTGCGACCACCGCCGCCGCGACCGCCGCGGCCACCACCCGGACGAC
>NZ_JBKHFB010000044.1:0-14135 GCF_046540515.1 Guyparkeria sp. | reverse complement strand
CGGAGCTGCGCTACCTCGCGCGTATCCCGCAGTGGGCCCAGCGCGCGCTGGGATACCACTTCGATCCCACCGTCGAGGACTGGTCCGGCATCACGCCCCTGGCCACCCACTACATCCCCGACCGGTTGCGGGACAGCCCGCTGCTCCCCTACACGCGCGTGCTCGACAGGCTGCTCGAGGACTCCCATGCCCGGTCGAACGTGCGCCACCAGGTGTTCGGCGAGGAAACCGCCACCGGCCTGCGCGCGCTCAACCCGGGACTGCGCCGTGGGGTGCTGCTCGAACCGCCCGACGACCCGGGCGGTTTCCGCCCGGACGGCATCTACCTCATGCCCTCGACCACGCCCGAGCTGCCACCGGTCGCGGGCATCCTCACCCGTGGCGAGGGCAGCTCGCTCTCGCACGTGCAGCTGCTGGCCCGCAACCTCGGCATCCCCAACGTGGTAATCGACGATGGCCTGATGCCGCGACTGGAGCGTCATCTCGGCCGGCGCGTCGTGCTCGCGGCAACCCCCGGCGGTCGCGTTCAGCTCGCCGCCGACGGTCCCGAATGGGACGAGATCTTCGGTGCCGAACCCCGCGGCGAGGACGTGACCATCCGCCCGGATCTCGACAAGGTCGACCTCGAAACTACCGACATGATCTCCCTGGCCGACCTGCGAAGCAGCGACTCCGGGCGTCACGTCGGTCCCAAGGCCGCCAATCTCGGCGAACTGGCACACCACTTCCCCGGGCAGGTCAGTCCCGGGCTGGTCGTGCCCTTCGGCGCGTTCCGCGAGCTGCTCGATCGCCCGATCGAGCCCGGCGGGCCGACGGCCTTCGACTGGATGCGCGACGAATATGACCGGCTGGCCGACATCGACGACGCCGAGCGGCGCCGGGACGAGACGCGGGAGATGCTTGCCCGTTTGCGCGAATGGATCACGAGCACCGACCCCGGCGAGGCATTCCGGGAACGGCTGCGCCGTGCGCTGGAGGAACAGTTCGACAACAGGGACACCCCGGGCGTGTTCGTGCGCAGCGACACCAATGTCGAGGACCTGCCCGGCTTCACCGGGGCGGGCCTGAACCGCACGGTCGCCAACGTGGTCGGCTTCGAGGCCATCGTGGACGCCGTCCAGGAGGTCTGGGCCTCGCCCTTCACCGAGCGCGCCCATGCCTGGCGCCAGGCGCACATGCCCGACCCGGAACACGTCTATCCCGCCGTGCTCTTGCAGCAGACCGTCCCCGCGGACAAGTCCGGCGTGCTGGTGACCGCCGACATGGAAACCGGCGATCGCGACTGGCTGACCATCGCCGCCAACGAAGGGGTGGGCGGCGCCGTCGACGGGCAGAGCGCCGAGGAACTGCGCGTGCACCGTCACACCGGCGAGATCCGCCTGCTCGCCCAGGCGACCGCCCCCACCCGTACCGAGCCGGCCCCGGCCGGGGGCATGCGCCGCGTCCCGGCCGGGGCGCCGGACCACCTGCTCTCGCCGGGGGAGGTGGACACCCTGCGTGAACTCGCCGACGACGTCGAGGCCCGCTTTCCATTGCCCGAGGAGGAGGGGGCTACCCCGCCGGTGGACATCGAGTTCGGCTTTCGCGACGGCCGGCTGGCGCTGTTCCAGATCCGCCCCCTGGTCGAGAACCGCCAGGCCCGGCGCAACCTGTACCTCGGCGAGCTCGACCGGGCGCGCGAGTCGCAGGGCGGCGGGACGGTCGACCTGGACCAACCACCCCATCCCGGGGACTGATCACCATCCGGTCATGACCTATGCTCGATGCATGAAACCGATCATGCACCCTGTCCCCTTCCGGCTCGTCCCGTTGATCCTCGGCGGCGTGCTCACCCTGGCCGCCCCCGGCGCCGGCGCCTATCCGCTGGACGCCGCCGAGGAGACCGGCATCGAACGCCTGGAAGGCTACCGGCTGGCGAACGAGGGCGAGATCGCGGGCAATCGCCTGCCCCCCGGCGCCCTGCTCGACCGGGAACAGATCCGCCTGCGCCTGGCCGATCAGCCGGAATTCGAACTGCCCGAGGTCGATGCCGACCTGACCCGCCGCGTCGTCGACCTGCTGGGCGCCGAGGCACCCCACTACAGCGTCAGCGTGCTCGACATCAGCGACCCACAGCGGCCTCGTTACGCCGAGCACAACGGCCGGACCACGCGCACGCCCGGCAGCGTCGGCAAGGTCATGCTGGCCACGGCGCTGCTCCAGGCGATCGCCGACCGGTTCCCCGACGACATCGGGGCCCGCGAACGCCTGCTGCGCGAGACGCAGGTCACCGCCGACGAGTTCATCCAGTGGGACAGCCACACGGTGCCGTTCTGGGACGGGGAGGCGAAACGATTCACGCGACGGCCGCTACAGGTGGGCGATACCGCCAACCTCTGGAGCTACCTCGACTGGGCGCTCTCGGCGAGCTCGAATGCCGCGGCCAGCGCGGTGATGAAGGAACTGGTACTGCTGCACCACTTCGACGACGAGTACCCGGTGCCGGTCGAACGCGAGGCGGAACTGTTCGACCGCCCGCCGGCCGAGCGGCGCGACATCCTGCTCGAGGCGCTGGTCGAGCCGATCGCCCGCAACGGGCTGGACACGGAAAAATTGCGCCAGGGGGCCTTCTTCACCAGTGGAGGCAAGGGGCGGGTCTCGGGCACCAACAGCCTGAGCACCACCCGCGAGCTGATGCGACTGCTGGTGAAAATGGAAAAGGGGGAGCTGGTCGACGCCTGGTCGAGCCGGGAATTGAAGCGCCTGCTGTACATGACCGAGCGTCGCATCCGCTATGCCTCGTCACCGGCACTGCAGGACGCGGCCGTCTACTTCAAGTCCGGCTCGCTCTACAAGTGCGACCGGGAGAAGAACCCGGACTGCGGCAAGTACCGCGGCAACGTCTACAACTACATGCACTCGGTCGCGATCATCGAACACCCGGCCGACGACCCGGAACGGGTCTACCTGGTGACGATGACCTCGAACGTGCTCAACGTGAATTCGGCGGTGGCCCACCAGACCTTTGCCACCCGCCTGCACCGATTGCTGCAGGAATGACGACGAGCCGGCCGGCAGGTTTACCGCTGGGCGGCTGGGGAGTCGAGTTCGGCCGTGCGGATAGCCCCGTCCATGATCAGGCCATCGAGCTCGACGATCAGCCGCTCGAGCCATTCGCCGCCACTGGGGTTCTGGGCCAGGCCGACAGCGATGTAACTGCGCCCGTCGTGCTCGACGATGGCGCTGTCGGCGTGCCAGTCCTGCCAGCTGCCGGACTTGCGGTAGATCGACGCACCGGGCACGGCCGCGGCCAGACCACCGACGAACTTGTGGTTGATCCCCGGGTCACCGAGGATGGCCTTCATCTCGCGCGACAGCTCGGGGGAGACCAGCTGGCCGGTCTCGAGCAGGTAGTAGAAGCGGGCCACCTGGAAGGCGGTCGCACCGTGCGAGAGGTTGTGCAGGGGATCGCGCATGTAGGCGGACCCGCGGCCGTAGTCCTTGCCGACCCACAGCCCGCCATTGAGCTCTTCGTCGTAAAGGCGATACTCGGGAGAGCGAAGCAGGTCGTTGATGTACTCGCGACCGACCCGGCGCATCATCTCGGTGGCCGCCGAGTTGGAGGACTGGCGGATCATGCGCGTCATGAGATCCCGCGTCTCCGCGTCCAGCGCCAGTTCGCCCTCGTCGATGCGCTGGAAGGCCGCGAACAGGATGGCGATCTTGGGCAGGCTGGCCGCGTAAAGCATGGCGTCGCCGTTGACCTGGGCCAGTCGGGGGCGGTCGGGGTCCGTGACGTCCACCAGGGCCACCGAGAGCTGGCCGGCGGCAACCGAATCGTCCAGTTTCAGGGCATCGAGCCGCTCTTCCAGGCGTGCCTGCAGGGCCGGATCGGCGCCGTTTCGCAGGACATCGGCATCCGCCGGCAGGGCCGCATGCGCGGTGGAAAACAAACTCGTCGCCAGAACGGCGACAGTCAAGAGTCTCCGGATCATGGAGCACCCCCATAAGCTCAAGGTTGCAGCACGATAACCCAGTAATGCCGTAAAGTCATGAGGATATGTGCGTGAGAATCAAGCACCGATGAAGCGAACAGCCCAGCGACACCCCAACCTGATGCGCGGCGTGCTGCTGTTCACGAACTTCTTTCTGATCATCGCCGCGGTCTATCACCTCAAGCCGGCGAGCCGTTCGATCTTCATCAGTTCGCTGGGCGCCGACCTGCTGCCCTACGTCTGGATCGCCACCGCCCTGGCGCTCGGTCTGACGATCGGCATCTACCATCGCCTGATCGCTTACTACTCGCGCTTCCACGTGGTGCTGGGCACCTGCGGCATCGTCATCGCCCTGCTGCTGACCTTCTTCCCCCTGCTCGGCGACAGCGGCTTCGTGCAGGCCTTCGCCTTCTACATCTTCGTCGACATGACCAGCGTCATCCTGGTCGAACAGTTCTGGAGCCTGACCAACACCATCTTCAGCACCCATGCCGGCAAGCGCTGGTACGGCCTGATCGCCACCGGCGGGCTGGTCGGCGGCGTGGTCGGCGGCATCGCCTCGAGCCTGTTCATCCGCCAGCTCGGGCTCGAGACCATGGACCTGCTGCTCGTCGCCGCCGCCATCATCGGCCTGCTGGTGGCGCTCACCCTGCTCATGGGAAGGCTGGGGCTGTACGAGGAAAAGCCCGGCGTCTCCAACCACGACCCGACGACCGACGGCAACTGGCGCAGCCTGCTGCACCACCGTTACCTGATGCTGATCGCCGCCATCCTGCTGCTCGCCCAGATCGCCGAGCCGATCATCGAGTACCAGTTCATGAAGGCCCTCGAGGCCACCATCGAGGGACGCGACGAGCGCACCGCCTGGCTGGGTGCCTTCTTCAGCGTGATGAGCGCCGTGGCCATCGGCATCAACCTCGCCATCACGCCGCTGGTGCACCGCTGGCTGGGCGTGCTCGCCGGCCTGTTCGCCCAGCCGGTCGCGGTGACGATCGGCAGCCTGTGGTTCATGTCGCAGGGCACGCTGATGGCCGGTGCCCTCCTCAAGATCGCCGACCGCGGCCTGTCCTACTCGATCAACCGCGCCTCCAAGGAGCTGCTGTACGTGCCGATCGTTCCCCTGCTGATGTTCCGCGCCAAGGCCTGGATCGACATGTTCGGCTACCGCCTGTTCAAGGTCGCCGGCTCCCTGCTGATCCTGCTGCTCACCCAGTGGTTGCCCTGGACCCTCGAGACGGCACACCTGAGCTGGCTGGTCATCGGCTTCTGCGCCGTCTGGATGCTCACCCTCACCCGGGTGGGCATCCGCTACCGCGACACCCTCGCTCGCGCGAAGGCGGAAAGCCGCAACGTGTGGAACTGAACCAGTCGCGCCCCGCGGCCACATCCCGGAAGCACCTTTCGCCGGGCATGCCCCAATGCGCCCGCAACAAGACGCACGACGGGAACGAGGCTATCGAATTGCTGAGCGAATCGAGGCTCACTGCCGGCAACCGTGCCACGTCGGTCACGCAGCACCTGGTAAAGGTGAAACAGTCGGTCGAGCCGGTCCATGCCCTGCATTCCATTGCTTGCCAGTGCCCACCATGGGACGGGGAATCCCGCCGGGCAAGCAACCGCCGGAATGACGGTCGGAACCGGCGAACCGAACCCGAATCAGGCCCGAGGAAGAATGGCCTCCGGTCGAGGCCACCCCCGGGCAGGGAAACGGTTTCGCGAGCCGTACGTCGTCAGTCGTCGCGTGCCGCCGGGCGGAAATGGCCGGTGAAGTCCTGGAAGGCGTTGGTCAGCTCGATCGGCAGGGGGAAGAACACCGAGCTGGTCTTGCCGTTGGTGGCCATGTCCGCCATCGTCTGCAGGTAGCGCAGCTGCAGGGCGGCCGGGCTGTCCTTCATCATGTCGGCGGCCTGGACCAGCTTCTCGGCGGCCTGCAGTTCGCCCTCGGCGTGGATGACCTTGGCGCGCCGCTCGCGCTCGGCCTCGGCCTGGCGGGCGATCGCGCGGATCATGGATTCGTCGAGGTCGACGTGCTTGATCTCGACGTTGGTGACCTTGATGCCCCAGGCGTCGGTCTGCTCGTCGAGAATGCCCTGGATGTCGTTGTTGAGCTTGTCGCGCTCGGAGAGCATCTCGTCCAGATCGTGCTTGCCCAGCACCGAGCGCAGGGTGGTCTGGGCGAGCTGGCTGGTCGCCGCGTAGTAGTTCTCCACCTGGATGACGGCCCGCTCCGGGTCGACCACGCGGAAGTAGAGCACCGCGTTGACCCGCACGGTGACGTTGTCCTGGGAGATCACGTCCTGGCTGGGCACGTCGAGCGTGATGATGCGCAGGTCCACCTTGACCATCTGCTGGATCACCGGGACGACGATGATCAGCCCCGGCCCCTTGACCCGCTGGAACCGCCCGAGGAAGAACACCACGCCGCGCTCGTACTCGCGCAGTACGCGCAACGACATGGCGATGAGTGCCACCAGCACGATCAGTGGCACGACCAGAAATCCGAAATTGCCCAACATCTGTTTTCCTCCATGGGCCTGGCGGCCCTTGCAATGACGTGTCTACTCGATCGGCTCGACGGTCAGGCGCAGTCCATCGATGCCCACCACGCGCACCTTCTGGCCGGCGTGCACCCTCCGGTCGGTATCGGCGGTCCAGAGCTCGCTGTGTACCCAGACCCGCCCGCTGCGGTCGAAGTCTTCCTTCGCGGTGCCGACCATGCCGATCATCTCCTCGTGACCGGTGGCCGGCTTTCGGTGTCGCAGGCCCAACAGGCGGCCCAGCACCCAGATGGAAAAGGCGGCGATGACGACGGCCACCCCGACGATCAGGGGCAGGGCCACGTTCAGGTTGGGGTCGTCCCAGAGCATGATGGATCCCGTGGTGAAGGCGATCAGGCCGCCGATGCCCAACGCCCCGAAACTCGGGACGAAGGCCTCGGCGATCATGAATATTATCCCGAGCAGGATCAGGGCCAGCCCGGCGTAGTTCAGCGGCATGACCTGAAGGGCGAAGAACGCGAGGATAAGCGAGATCGCCCCGATGGTGCCGGGCACGATCGCACCCGGGTTGGCCAGCTCGAAGATGATGCCGTAGATCCCGACCAGCAGCAGGATGTAGGCGATGTTGGGGTTGGTGATCACCGACAGCAGTTCGGAACGCCAGTCGGGATCGAGCTGGAACACCTCCAGCCCCTCGGTATCGAGCTCGTGCGTGGCACCATCGACCGTCACCTCGTGCCCGTCGACCTGTTCGAGCAGATCGGTGACGTTCTCGGCGACGAACTCGATCACGTTGCGCTCGAGCGCCTCGCTCGCGGTCAGGTTGTAGCCCTCGCGCACGGCATCCTCGGCCCAGTCGGCGTTGCGATCGTACCGCTCGGCCAGGCCACGGATGTAGGAGACCGCGTCCTCGAGGACCTTGCGCCCCATCGCATCCTCGCCGCGACGCGGCTCCTTGTCCTCCGAGTCGGTCTTCTCGCCGTTCTCGCCGCCATTGCCCCCGGCGTCTTCCTCGCCGTTCGCCTTGTCGTCCTCGTCGTCCGGGGGCGTCATGCCCGGCAGGCCGTCGCCCCCGCCGATCTGCACCGGGGTGGCCGAGCCGAGGTTGGTCGAGGGCGTCATGGCCGCGATGTGAGAGCCGTAGAGGATGTAGGTGCCGGCACTGGCGGCCCGCGCACCGGCGGGGTGGACGTAGGTGGCCACCGGCACGTCGGCGCCCAGGATGGCCTGGATGATCGAACGCATGCTCGAGTCCAGCCCGCCGGGGGTATCGAGTTGCAAAACGACCAGTTCGGCCTGCCGTGCCTCGGCGGTCTCGATGCCGCGGATCACGTAGTCGGCGGTCGCCGGGCCGATGGCATCCTGCACGGTCAGCAGAACGGCCTGCCGACGATCTTCCTGGGCCTGTGCGACCAGCAGCCAGGCAATGCCCGCCAGCACGAGAAGCGGCCAGAGCAGCATGCGCAGGCCGCGCCGCCGTCCGGATCTCCTGCCGGTTTGCCGCTCCACGCTCATCGGTACGTCCGCCCTCGCTTCGGGAAACTCTGCACGTCAGTGACAGCATAGGTCATTGTCGATGCAATGGAAGTCACCGGAACGCGGGGAGGTGCTCGACGAAAACGGGGGATAAAGGGTGACCGCCGAGCGGGTCCGTTCGTCGAGTGGCAGCGGATCGGGAACGAAAGACCGCCCGGCAAGCGGGCGGTCCGGGGAACGAGGGTGAAATGCGCCCGGCGGGCTCAGCCGCCGGTCATCGACATGAAGCGGATGACCTTCTCGGGTTTTTCGGTGAACTCGTGACGCTCGGGCTTGAGGGCGATGGCCTGCATCAGGGCTTCCTTGAGTTCGTCGTCGGGAATGCCCTTTCTCAGCAGCGGGCGAAAGGAGAAGCTTTCCTCCTGGCCGAGGCACATGTACATGGTGCCGTCGCAGCCCAGGCGCACGCGGTTGCATGTCTCACAGAAATGCTCGGACATCGGGGTAATGAAACCGACCATGGTGTCGGTACCCGCCACCTGCAGGTAGCGGGCCGGGCCGGCGCCGGCGACCGAATTGACCGCGGGGATCAGGTCGTACCTGGCCTTGAGGCGCTTCTTCACGTCCTGGAGGCTGACGTAATGATCGATGGCGTCGCGGCCGGTCTCGCCCATCGGCATGGTCTCGATCATGCGCAGGGTGAAGCCGTTGTCGATGCAGTAGTCGAGCAGATCCTCGACGTCGTGCTCGTTGAGCCCCTTCATCACCACGGCGTTGATCTTGATCGGCGAGAAACCGGCGGCCTTGGCTGCGGCCAGCCCGTCGAGGACCTTGTCCACCTTGCCCTTGGTGATCGACTTGAATCGCTCGGGATCGAGGGTGTCGAGGCTGACGTTGATGCGATTGGCACCCGCGGCGCGCAGCGGCTCGGCCATCTTGTTCATGCGAGTGGCGTTGGTGGACAGGGACACGTCGCGGATGCCGGGCATGGAGGCGACCCGGCCCACGATATCCTCGATGCCCTTGCGCACCAGCGGTTCGCCGCCGGTGATCCGCACGTGAGAAAGACCCATGTCGGCCATCACGCCGATCAGCCGCTCGATCTCGTCGGGGGTGAGCCAGTGCTCGGGCACCTCGAAATCCTTGAAGCCCTCGGGCATGCAGTAGAAACAGCGCAGGTCGCAACGGTCCGTCACGGACAGCCGCAGGTAGTTGATGGAACGGCCGAAGGGGTCGGTCAACTGCTGCATTGTCTTGTCAGCCCTTGCCTGGACCATGCCGACATCCGGGTGGCATGGGGTTGGTCAACGAGCGCGGCCGGCGTGGCGGCCCGCCGCGCGGGAATGGGGCCCGGCCGGGGCGAGGGGTCGGAATCGCCCTGACCGGGACCTGCTCTGCAGGAGCGAGTGAGACATGCGTCATGTTCACTTGGACATAACGGTATCAGCCATGCCCGAAAATGCAAGCGTTATGGCGAAACAAACCGTTCGGTCGGCGTGAGCGTGTATCCGGCGCGATCAGGCCTCGTCTTCCAACCGCCAATGCCCGCTCTTGCCGCCGCGCTTTTCCAGCAGGCGGGTCTGCTCGATCACCATGCCCCGGTCGACCGCCTTGCACATGTCGTACAGCGTCAGGGCGGCCACCGAGGCGGCGGTCAGTGCCTCCATCTCCACGCCGGTCTGGCCGGTCACCGCGCATTCGGCGGTGATGTGGACGGCGTGACGGTCGGGTTCGGGGGTGAGCTCGACCTTCACCTTGGTGAGCATCAAGGGGTGGCACATCGGGATGAGATCGCCGGTGCGCTTGGCCGCCATGATGCCGGCGATGCGTGCGGTGGCGAGCACGTCGCCCTTCTTGTGCCCGCCGGACAGGATCAGCTCCAGGGTCTCGGGCTGCATGACGATGCGCGACTCGGCCACGGCGACGCGCTGGGTGTGCGCCTTGTCGCCGACATCGACCATGCGGGCCTCGCCCTTTTCGTCCAGATGCGTGAGGGTGCGGCTCATAGGCCAAGCTCCTTGAAGGCGGTGAATTCGACCGGATCGCCGGCCGCGAGGCGGGCATCGGGCGGGATCAGGGCAAGCCCGTCGGCCCAGGCGAGCGAGCTCAAGAGCCCCGAGTTCTGGTCCGGGTAGACCTCGAGCTGCACCCGCCCGTCGACCTCGACCCGGCGTACGCGGATGTATTCGGGTCGATCACCTCCCCGCCGCGGCGAGGCCAGCGGCACGGGTTGGCTCGGCCAGGCGCCGGGATTGTCCCGCCCGGTCAGCCGATCGATCGCCGTACGCACGAACCGCAGGTAGGTGACGAAGGTGGACACGGGGTTGCCCGGCAGGCCGAGAAATGGCGTGCCCAGCACCTCGCCGATCGCCAGCGGCTTGCCGGGCTTGAGGAAGATCCGCCAGTGATCGATGCGCCCGAGCGCCTCGACACCGGCACGCACCAGGTCGGCCTCGCCCACCGACACCCCGCCGGAGGTGACGATGAGATCCGCCGCGGCCGCCTCGCGCAGGCGCGCGTCGATCAAGTCGCGGTCATCCGGCAGACAGGCCCGCTGGACGATCTCCACCCCGGCGGCGGCCAGCAGCGCCTCGAGCATCGGGCCGTTGGCGTCATAGATCTTGCCCGGCGCAAACGGCTCGCCGGGGGCCAGCAGCTCGTCGCCGGTGGTCAGCAACGCCACGCGCACCCGCCGCCTGACCGGGACCTCGGCGACGCCGGTGCTGGCGATCAGGCCCAGCATCGCCGCGTTGATGGCGACCCCCGGTTCGAGCAGCACCTGCCCTTCGCGGCTGTCCGCGCCCCGGGCCCGCACGCCGGCACCGAACGAGACGTCCTCGCGCCAGCACGCCCGTCCGGCGTCGACCGCCACCGATTCCTGGGCGATCACCGTATCCGCCCCCTCGGGCAGCAGCGCACCGGTGAAGATACGTATTGCCGTGCCGGGCTCGAGTCGCGCCGGCGGATCACCGGCGAACTGCTTGCCCACCACCGGCAACGATTCCCCGGCAACCAGCGGGCCGGCCGCGGCGTAGCCGTCGAACAGGCTCAGGGGGGCAATGGGCACGTCACGCGGCGCGGTCAGCGGCTCGGCCAGCACGCGGCCGACCGACTCGAGCACGGGTACGCCTTCGACGTCGTCCAGCGGCTCGATCCAGTCGATCAGTCGCGCGATCGTTCTCTCGACGGACTCCACGCTCCCCTCCCCTTTACTTATTGTCGAAGTCGAACGCGTTAGTCGAACTCGGCGAACCAGCGCCGGCGCGCGACCTCGTCGCTCTCGCGCGCGTCCACCCAGCGGGTGTTGCCCTCGGGATCGACTTCCCTCTTCCAGAACGGCGCGTGCGTCTTGAGGTAGTCCATGATGAAGCTGCAGGCCTCCAGCGCGTCGCCGCGATGCGCGCTGGCCACCGCCACGAGCACGATCTGGTCGGTCGGCCGGAGGTGCCCGATGCGGTGAACGATGCTCACGCCGGCGAGCGGCCAACGGGAAATCGCCTCATCGGCCACGCGCTCGAGCGCCCGCTCGGTCATGCCCGGGTAATGCTCGAGGACGAGATCACTGACCTCGAGATCGTCGTTGATGTCGCGGACGGTGCCGAGAAAACTCGCCACCGCGCCGACGTGGGCGCACTGCGAGCGCATCTCGGCGAGGAGGTGACCGATATCGAAGTCGGCCTCTTGGACACGGATGGAACGGTACACGGTGGCGGTCGCTGCCCTGTTGGATATTTCCGGCAAACTATAACGACCCCTCGGCCTCCCGCCAAGGCAGCCCGTGCGAGGGCGCGATGATCGAAGGCCCCCGCCCCTCGGAGGAAACCCCACCAGTCGGGCTGATACCCCATTAAATGTTCAAACCCGCATCCGGTTGTTAATTAGAACCCGCTGATGTAGATTGCTGCGGGTTCAATTTTTTGATCGGGCCATCGATCAGGGAATCCGGTTCGGATTGACCCGGCTGGAAGACCCATGAACAATAGCGGGTCATTGTCGACATCGGCAAGCCGCCGGCCTGTCCTCAAAAAACGCGTGCCTTTCGGTTGTCGGAGAACCAGGGGCCCGGAATGGATCGAATCATAAGTTGATCCGACCAATTGCCTACGATGCAGGAGTGAGCAATGTCAGAAACCAAACTTGATCAGACGCCGCAGAGCGATGCCCGCGAGGGCGTGGCCTCCAGCGACCGTCGTAAATTCCTCCGCAAGAGCGTCGCACTGGCGGCTACCGGTGCTGCCGCAGCAGCCGCCGGCAACGCCTACGGTGACGTGAAGCTGGAGACCGTGAAGGATCCGCTCGAGATCAACCCGACCCGGAACATTCTCGGTCGTGGTGTCGTGTCCGTTCCGTACGGCATGCCCTCGAAGTTCGAGAAGGACGTCGTCCGTCGTAACGTCAGCTGGCTGACCGCCGACACCGTTGCCTCGATCAGCTTCACCCCGTGGCAAGACCTGCACGGCATCATCACGCCGAACGGCCTGCACTTCGAGCGTCACCACGCCGGCGCGGTCGACATCGACCCGGACAACCACCAGCTGGTCATCCACGGCATGGTCGAAAAGCCGATGATCTTCTCCATGGACGATCTGAAGCGCATGCCGTCGCACACCGCCATCCACTTCCTCGAGTGCCCGGCCAACGGTGCCATGGAGTGGCGCGGCGTCCAGATGGACTCCATGCAGTTCACCCACGGCATGATGAGCTGCTCCGAGTGGACCGGCGTCAAGCTGACCGACCTGATGGAGTACGTCGGCGTCGATCCGAAGTCGACCTGGTTCTACGCGGAAGGCGCGGACGGTTCCGCCCTGCAGCGTTCCGTCCCGATGGAAGGCGCCAAGGACCAGTTCGGCGAGCCGATCAACGAGTTCGACTGCGAGCTCTACAAGGACGCCATGATCGCCTACGCGATGAACGGCGAGGCCCTGCGTCCGGAGAACGGCTACCCGATCCGCTTCCTGCTCCCGGGTTGCGAAGCGAACATGTCGATCAAGTGGCTGCGCCGCATCAAGTTCGTCGACAAGCCGCTGGTCACCTACCAGGAGACCCGTCACTACATCGAGCCGCTGCCGGATGGCACCATCCGCCAGTTCACCTTCCTGAACGAAGCGAACTCGGTCATCAACTACCCCTGCCCGGACAACCACATGAAGGGCAAAGGCAGTTACGAGATCCGTGGCATCGCCTGGTCCGGCCGGGGCAAGGTCACCCATGTCGACGTTTCCGTCGATGGCGGCAAGAACTGGCAGGAGGCCGAACTGGTCGAGCCCGTGCTGAGCAAGTGCGTGACCAAGTTCAAGCTTCCGTTCGAGTGGAAGGGCGACGAGCACCTGATCATGAGCCGCGCCACCGACGAGTCCGGCTACGTCCAGCCGACTCTGGCGCAGATGCGCAAGGTTCGTGGCTTCAACAGCATCTACCACAAGAACTCCATTCAGGCCTGGAAAATCGAGAAGACCGGCGAGGTGAAGAATGTCCAAATTGAAAACTTCTAAGTTCGGGCTGGGTCTCGCGGCCGGTGCCATGGCACTCGGCCTGAGCACCGCCGGCATCGCGGACGAGCACGCCAGTGGCTTCAACGGCATCGGCAAGAACATCACCGAAAAGGCGATCGAGCCGTGGGACATCAGTGTCTTCTACGACGGCGAGAACCTGCCGAAAGGTGAAGGCTCCGTTGCCGACGGCGAGCAGCCGTACCAGGCCCAGTGCGCCATGTGTCACGGTGACTTCGGCGAAGGCGCCGAGGGCTACCCGAAGATGGCCGGCGACCCGATGCCGCAGTTCGTCGAATCCCTCAAGCAGGGCCTCGATGGTGTAGGCAACCGTGGTGTCAACAACGCCTGGGGCCACGCTCCGACGCTGTTCGACATGATCAAGCGCCACATGCCCTTCTACGCGCCGGGCACCATGGGTGTCGACGAGTCGTACGCGGTCACCTGCTACGTCCTGAACCTCGGTGGCATCGTCGACATGGACTTCACCTGCAGCGACGAGAACTTGGCCGACGTCGAAATGCCGTCCGTCGACTACTTCGTGACCGACACCCGTCCGGACACGGACAACCAGCGCTGCATGGAAGACTGCACCGACGAAGAGCCGGAAGTGGTCTACTCGGCTGTCGAGGGCGTGAGCGGCTAATCACCGTCACAGCACAACAGCTAAAGCCCCGCCAATCGGCGGGGCTTTTTTT
>NZ_JBKHFB010000043.1:0-14728 GCF_046540515.1 Guyparkeria sp. | reverse complement strand
GAGACGGTGCCGGCGGGGAAGGTCGCGCGCAGGACGTCCATGGCGTTCAGGCCTTCCTCGAGCTCCCCGGTGACCTGGGAGACGATGTGCATGACGTGCGAGTAGCGCTCGATGATCATGCGCTCCTCGAGCTTCACGCTGCCCACCCTGGCGACCCGGCCGGTGTCGTTGCGCCCCAGGTCGATCAGCATGACGTGCTCGGCGATTTCCTTGGGGTCGCTCAGCAAATCCTGCTCGAGGGCCTTGTCCTCGGCCTCCGTGGCCCCGCGCGGGCGGGTGCCGGCGATGGGGCGGACGGTGACGGTGCCGTCCTCGAGCCGGGCGAGGATCTCGGGGCTGGAGCCGACCACGGTGAACTCGCCGGCATCGATGAAGTACATGTACGGCGAGGGGTTGATGCTGCGCAGGGCGCGGTAGAGGTCGATCGGCGCGGCGCCGAACTCGATGCTCATCCGCTGGCTGGGGACCACCTGCATGACGTCGCCGGCCGCGATGTACTCGCGGATGGCGCGCACGGCGTTCTCGTAGCCTTCGCGGGTGAAGGTGGCGGTGAAGTCGTTCTCGTCGATGTCGCGGCCCGGGGCGCTCGAGCCGTAGTTCGCCACCGGCTCGCGCAGGCGGGCGGCCAACCGATCGAGGCGGGTGTGGGCCAGATCCAGTGCGCCGGTCTGGGCCGGGTCGATCAGGGTCACCAGCAACAGCTCGCTGGAGAGGTTGTCGACCACGACCACCTCTTCGCTGGCCATCAGCAGGATGTCGGGCACGCCCAGCGGATCAATGGCGTCGAAGTTGGCCAGGCGCGGCTCGATGTAGCCGACGGTCTCGAAGCCGAAGTAGCCCACCAGCCCGCCGTGAAAGCGCGGCATGTCGGCCGGCTCGTAGACGCGGTAGCGGGCCTTGAAGCCCTCGATCCAGGCCAGCGGGTCGTCGACCGCCTCGTCCTCGACGATCTCGCCGTCTTGCCTCACCACCACGCGGTGGCCGTGGACGGTCAGGACGGTGGGCGACGGCAGGCCGATGATGGAGTACCGCCCCCAGCGCTCGCCGCCGGTGACCGACTCGAACAGGTAGCCGAACGGGCCTTCGACCAGCTTGTGGTAGACGGACAGCGGCGTGTCGTAGTCGCCCACCACACGGCGGGTGACGGGCACGCGGTTGTAGCCCCCGGCGGCAAGCTGCTCGAGGTCGACGCGGGTGGGCTGGTAGGGCTGGAAACGGTTGGGCATGACGGGCTCCGAAAGAAAAGGCGATGGACGGGGACGAGCGGGCGTTCAGCTACGCCATCGTCTCCGCCATCGCCTTGATTCGGTTGCCAGCGTCTCGTCCGCCATCGTCCCTGTCGCCGTCATGGTGACTACCGGGCTATCAGGCCCGACAGCTCGATCATGGAATCGATCACGGCATCGGGGTCGAAATCCCGGATATCCCGGCCGTGGTTGTAGCCGTAGCTCATGCAGATGATCGAGTAGCCCGCGGCGCGCGCGGCCTTCACGTCGGAGATGGAATCCCCGATCATCAGCGCCTCTTCCGGGTGCACGTGGAACCAGCCCGCCGAGTAGATCAGCGGCGCCGGGTCCGGCTTCTTCAGCGGCAGGGTGTCGCCGCTGATGACCACCTCGAAGTGATCGCGCAACCCGGTCTGCTCGAGCAGCGGCAGGGTGAAGGCCTCGGCCTTGTTGGTCACGCACCCCATCGGCAGGCCCAGCGACCTGACGAATTCCAGCCCCTGGGTGACGCCATCGAAGACCCGCGAGTGCTGGCCGTTGTTCTGCAGGTAGTGCTTCTTGAACACCGGCAGGGCGCGCTCGAACTCGGCCGGGTCGGGGTGACCGTCGAGGTCGTTGGTCAGCGCGCGCTCGACCAGTCGCTCGACGCCGTTGCCCACCCAGTTGCGCACGTCCTCTTCGGCGCGCTCGGGGTTGCCCAGCTCACGCTGCATGGCGTTGACCGAGGCCAGCAGGTCGGGCACCGAGTCGACCAGGGTGCCGTCCAGGTCGAACAGCACCATGCGCGGCGTGAACTGCGCAATGGACTCGTGCGGCATCACTTGACCTTGGCCAGCTCGTCGCGCATCGCCTTGACGATGCTGTCGTAGCGGTTCGGGTCGGAATCCTGGCCCTTGCCGAACAGCGCCGAGCCGGAGACGAAGGTGTCGACGCCGGCCTTGGCGATCTCGGCGATGTTGTCCGGGTTGACGCCGCCGTCGATTTCCAGGCGGATGTCACGGCCGGAGCGGTCGATGATCTCGCGCGCCTGGCGGGCCTTCTCGAGGGTCGCCGGGATGAACTTCTGGCCACCGAAGCCCGGGTTGACGGACATCAGCAGGACGATGTCGACCTTGTCGATCACCCATTCCAGCACGTCCAGCGGGGTGGCCGGGTTGAACACCAGGCCCGACTGGCAGCCCTCGTCGCGGATCAGCTGCAGGCTGCGGTCGACGTGCTCGGAGGCCTCCGGGTGGAAGGTGATCGAGGTGGCACCGGCCTTGGCGAAGTCCGGGATGATGCGATCGACCGGCTTGACCATCAGGTGGACGTCGATCGGCGCGGTCACACCGTGCTTGCGCAGCGCGTCGCAGACCAGCGGGCCGATGGTCAGGTTGGGCACGTAGTGGTTGTCCATCACGTCGAAGTGCACCCAGTCGGCGCCGGACTTCAGGACGTTGTCCACTTCCTCGCCCAGACGGGCGAAGTCGGCGGACAGGATACTCGGGGCAATGATGTAGTCGCTCATCTCGCGGTCCTCGGATAACGGGAAAGATTCGGGGGAAAGCGGGTCGCGCAGGCCCCCGTCCCGAATGCCGAGACCGGCATCGGGTGGAACGGGCACACGCGCGGAAACTGCCGCTCAATGTACCGGATTCGGCGCGACTTTTTAAGAATCTCCTCGTGGGAGCGCCCCGGCGAACCGCCCGGGACTGACCCGGGCACTGGCCCGGAACCGACCTTGCGCCCGGTGATTCCTGCCTCGACATGGCGGGCCGAACGCAAACGGAACCTAAATTCGACTAGAATAGTCCGACATTTTCCAGCCGCTCCACGAATCAGAGTCACTATGTTCCAGACCGAACTGCTGTTGCGCGAATTCGTCACCCACGATGTCCAGCGCTACATCCTCTCCAAGCCGGATGGCTACACCTTCACGCCGGGTCAGGCGCTCGAGCTGGCCATCGACGAACCCGAATGGCGCGACCAGGGCCGCCCCTTCACGCTCACCAACCGGGTCGACGACCGCGTGCTCGAGCTGATGATCAAGAGCTACGACGATCACGGCGGCATGACCCACCGCCTGGCGACGTCAAGCCCGGGGCAGAAACTGCGGATCACCGAGCCGTTCGACAGCTTCAACTACGAGGGACCCGGCTGGTTCATCGCCGGCGGCGCCGGTATCACGCCGTTTCTCGCCATCATTCGCGATCTCGCCGACCGCGGCCAGCTCAAGGGCCAGAAGCTGATCTACTCGAACAAGACCCACAACGACATCATCCAGCAGCGCGAACTCGAGGCCGCCTTCGGCGAGAACGCCCACTTCGTCTGCACCCGCGAGAACTCGCCGCTGTGTACCCATTCCGGTCACGTCGACGATGCCTTCCTGCGCGAACACGTCCGCGACCTGTCCGAGGCGTTCTACGTCTGCGGCCCGCCCGCCTTCACCGACCAGGTCAAGAAGACCCTCGCCGACCTGGGCGGCAACACCCAGAGCATGGAATTCGGCTGAGCCGAATCGACCGTCGGACAAAGAAAAGCCGCGCCACGGATCATTCCGGGCGCGGCTTTTTCATGCCCGAAGGCAATCCCACCGTGCCTTTCAGCGCAGGTCGATATCTAACCACTCGGTAACGCGTACCCGGGCGAGGTGGATGCGGTAGACGGTCTCGCGAGTGACGCGGCGGCCCTCGCGGTGGACGCGAAAGCTGAGCCGGCGGCAACAGGGCTGACTGGCGAGCACTTCCATCAGCGGGGTGTCGGCCAGGCCGGTGATGGCCCGCCGCAGCCGGGGGCTGAGCGGACCGACCACTTCGGTCAGCGCCTCGACCCGGGCATCACCGCTCTCCAGCCGGACACGACGCGTCCAGACGCGCGTGCCCCGTGGCACGGGCCACTGCCCGGCCTGGTGACTGCGCCAGCCCTCCGACAGCCTTCTGACCACGACCGGGTGCCCGGTATGCCGGTGCAGCGCCCGGGTGAACGAACCGGTCGTGGTCGCCAGCCGACGCCGGGCGACAGGCAGGCCGAAGAGTTGTTCGCCACCCACCGGAAGCGCGGTGGCCCGGAAGCAGCCAAGGGCGAAGCGGCGATCCTCGCTCATGGGCTTTCGATGGAGAAAACGACGGCCTCCCCTTCGCCACGCGGATCGCTGGCCGCCTCGAGCCGGCCGTCTCCACGCCACCAGGCGACCGCCTGCATGTTGCCGAAATCGTCCTTCTCCTCGACGCGATGCCCCATCAGTTCGAGCTCGGCCCGCTGATCCTCGTCAAGCAGATCGGCCTCGACCTCGATCCGGTCGGGCAGGTACTGGTGATGGATGCGCGGGCCGGCCACCCATTCGTCGACCGGCTCGCCGCGCGTGGCGGCCAGCACGCCACCGAGCACCATGGTGATGATGCGCGAGCCGCCGGGCGTGCCGAGCACACCCACCAGATCGTCGCTACGCACGAAGGTGGGCGACATGCTCGAGAGCGGCCGCTTGCCCGGGGCGATGGCGTTGGCCTCGGCACCGACCAGCCCGTAGACATTGGGCTCGCCGGGCTTTTGCGAGAAGTCGTCCATCTCGTCGTTGAGCAGCACGCCGGTACCCGGCACGGTCACCCCGGCGCCGAACGGGTAGTTGATCGACAGCGTCGCGGCGACGTAATTGCCGTCCGCGTCCATCACCGAGAAATGCGTGGTGTGCGGGCCTTCCGGCTCGGTAACCACCGGGGCGAGCGCGGACGAGGGGGTGGCGTCGGTGGGCGATATGCCTGCCGCCAGCCCGGCGGCGTAGTGATCGCTGGTGAGTCGCTCGAGCGGCATGTCGACGTAGCCGGGGTCACCCAGGTATTCGGCCCGGTCGCGATAGGCACGGCGCATCGCCTCGACCCGGTAGTGAAGGCCCAGCACGGACAGGTCGTCGAGGTCGCCACTGCGACGCTCGAGCTCGCCGTAGGTGTTCAGTATCTGCGCGATCGCCACGCCACCGGAGGACGGTGGTGCGGCGGAAACCACCTCGAAGCCGCGAAAGCGACTGATCACCGGTTCGCGCTCGATCACGCGGTAACCGGCCAGGTCCGAGCGGCACCAGATGCCGCCGACCTTGCGCACCCCGTCGACCAGCTTGCCGGCCAGCTCGCCCTGGTAGAAACCGTCGCGCCCCTCGAGGGCAAGGCGCTCGAGCGTCTCGGCGAGATCCGGCTGGCGAATCCGATGCCCCAGTGCCGGCAGCTCGCCGTCGTCGAGGAAGATCGACCGGCTGCCCGGGTCGTCTGCCAGCACTTCCTCGCGGAACCCGGCCAGGCGGCGATACATCTCGGTGACCTCGAAGCCGTCGCGCGCGGCGCGGATGGCCGGATCGAGGCTGGTCGAGAGCGACAGGCGGCCGTAGTCGGCGGCCAGGTGATCGAGCGCGGCGGGAATGCCGGGGATGCCGGCGGCCAGCGCCCCGTCGACGGACAGATCCGGCTGCGGTTCACCGTCCTCGTCGAGATACATGTCCCGAGTCGCCTGGCCCGGCGCACGCTCGCGGGCATCGAGCATCACGTCACGGCCGGTCTCGGCCTCGTGGAGCAGGTAGAAGCCGCCCCCGCCCAGCCCGGAACCGTACGGCTCGACCACCGCAAGCGTCGCGGTGATGGCGACCGCGGCATCGAAGGCATTGCCGCCGGCCTCGAGCACCTCGCGACCGGCGGCCGTGGCCATCGGGTGGGCGGTGGCGATCGCGGCCTGACCGGGTGCCGCAACCGCGACCGGAACGAACGCCCCCGGCAGGAGGACGAGGACAAGGGCGAGTCGGCGCAGGGCGTTCACGCTCAGCCCCCGCCGATCGCCTGGACGATCTCGACCCGGTCGCCGTCGGCGACCACCGCACTGGCGTGTTCGGCGCGCGGGCAGATCTCGCCGTTTACCTCGATCGCGTAGCGCTTGCCGCTGGTGCCGGCGAGCGTCACAAGCGCCTCGAGCGTGGTGCCCTCGGGGACGTCGCGCGGCTCGCCGTTGAGCTCGATGCGGACGGTGGATTCAGCCATGTCGTGTCTCCTCTGCCGCCGGCCGGTCAGGCCGGGTCGAATAGTGCTGCTGGTAGAATGGTGGACTGGTCGCGCCCCGACCAGTCCACCCATTTGTTCAGGCCGCCTCCATGAGCGACACGCCCGCCCATCACACCCTGCCATGGCAGGAGATCGATACCGTGCTGCTCGACATGGACGGCACGCTGCTCGATCTGGACTTCGACGCCCGCTTCTGGAAGGAGCACTTCCCGCGGCGCTACGTCGAGTTGAGCGGGCTGGCCGAGCCCGAGGCCATGGCGCGCCTCAACGCCCGCTTCGAGGGGCTGCGCGGCCAGCTGGCCTGGTACTGCCTCGACGACTGGCACCGCGCGCTGGCACCCGACTGTCGCAACGAGCTCGACCTGATCGCGCTCAAGCGCGAGCTGGCCCATCACATCCGCTACCGCCACGGCGTGCCCGACTTCCTCGACCGCCTGGGCGGGGCGGGCAAGCAGCGCGTGCTGGTGACCAACGCGCACCCGGCCAGCGTCGATCTCAAGTTCGAGCGGGTCGATCTTTCCACGCGGCTCGATGGTATCTTCAATGCCCACCAGATCGGCGCGGCCAAGGAGTCGCCGCGCTTCTGGGACCGTCTTGCCGAGCAGCTGCATTTCGACCCCGACCGCACCCTGCTGGTCGACGACAACCTCGTCGCCCTGGCCGCCGCCGAAGACTTCGGCATCCGTCACCTGCGGGCGATCACGCTGCCCAACAGCCAGGGCGAGCCGATGGATACCTCGCCGTTCGAGGCGCTGGACGACTTTCTCGCCGCGACGGCGGCCCTGGCGTCGCGCAACGACGCCTGATCGGCCCCGGCCACCGCAATGTCGACCTGCCGGCCGATGTTGGGCTGAAGCCCAACCCACAACGAGGGGGGCCATCGCCCTGTGGGTCGGCTTCAGCTCGGCAATCCACCCGAACACGGGCGGATGCCCGGCAGGCAAGCGAACGTGCGGCCGATGTCGGACGAAAGTCCGGCCTATGCTCCAGGCCGGCTGTTTGCCTTACTCGCCCTCGCTCGGCGGCACGTAGTCCTCGGGCTTTTCTTCCTTGCCCTCGAACAGGAACTTCTCCATCTCGCGGACCAGGAACTCGCGCGCCTTGGGGTCGATCGGCGTCAGGCGGTACTCGTTGATCAGCATGGTCTGGTGCGAGAGCCACTGCTGCCAGGCCGCCTTGGAGATGTTGTTGTAGATGCGCTCGCCCAGCTCGCCCGGGTACGGCGGCTTGGGCAGGGCCTCGGCCTCGCATTGCAGGCGCTGGCAGAAGACGGTGCGATCGGTCATGGAAACCTCGTTGGCGGATCGGGTGCATGGATTGCCCGCGATGATAACAGCGCCCCGCCGCACTCGCTGACCGGCCACCCCCCTTCAACCAGCGGCGAGCGAGACCCCGATTCGCTCGCGGACCAGGCGCTGGACCGGCGCGGGCAGGCCGACCGGCGGGGCGTGCGCCAGTTGCTCCGGGTCATGCCACTCGCCGGGCGCATCGGCGACCCCGGCCTCGTCCACCAGCGCCCCGATCACCTCGGCGTCGAGCTCGAAGTGGCTGAACACGTGCCGAAGGCGGCCGAGGAGGCGCCACTCGCCGGCACGACGCAGGCCGAGCCGGGCCAGGCGATCGTCGGCGTCCTCGGCACGCTCTTCGATCGGCGGGCAGGCCAGCCCGCCCCAGATGCCGCTCGGCGGGCGCTTTTCCAGCAGCAGGCGACCACGCGCGTCCTCCAGCCACAGCACGACCCGTTCGCGTACCGGCCTGGGCTTTCGCCGCCGACGGGCGGGCAGTTCGCCGACACGCCCCTGCCGGCGGGCCTCGCAGTCGACACGCACCGGGCAGACCTCGCAGCGCGGCGCGCCACGACGGCATACGGTGGCGCCGAGATCCATGATCGCCTGCGTGTAGTCGGCGGCACGGGACGCGGGGGTGCGGGCCTCGGCCAGCGCCCACAAGGCACGCTGGGTGGCGGTCGTCTCGATCGGGGTGTCGACGGCGGCGTGGCGCGCCAGCACGCGCTTGACGTTGCCATCGAGTATCACCGCGCGGCGATCGAAGGCCTGGGCGACGATCGCCGCGGCGGTCGACGGCCCCACGCCCGGCAACTCGGCCCAGCCCTCGACGGTCTCGGGCACGCCGTCGGCGGCCATTTGACGCGCGGCGGCATGCAGGTTGCGGGCGCGGGCGTAGTAGCCAAGGCCCGACCAGAGCGAGAGCACATCGTCCGCCTCGGCGACCGCGAGCGCATCGATATCGGGGAAACGCGCCATGAAGCGCTCGAAGTACGGGATGACCGTGGCGACCTGGGTCTGCTGGAGCATGATCTC
This sequence comes from Guyparkeria sp., assembly GCF_046540515.1. Lineage (GTDB taxonomy): Bacteria > Pseudomonadota > Gammaproteobacteria > Halothiobacillales > Halothiobacillaceae > Guyparkeria. Next base: position 6,166 of record NZ_JBKHFB010000043.1, on the reverse strand, counting down.
CGAGACCCACACCCGGTAGGGCGTGCGCGGGTGCTGCCACGGCAGGTCATGCCGGCCATGCTGATCGAACCAGGCCAGCAGTCGTTCGGCGAACGGGGCGCTCACGATCCGCGAGGGGACCGGGCCATCCGCAAGTCGGCTCCCCGAGCGCGGACCCTCGTCACAACCCGAGCCCCTTTATCAGCCCCTTGACCGGAGAGTCCTCGCCCAGTCGCTTGTCGACTTCCTCCTCGATGCGCTTTTTCGCCTCGCCCTTGGCGGCCTCCTTGGCCAGCGATTCCATGTCGAGGGAAATCGACGGGTCGCTGAACGAGCCCTCGATGCGGATCGGCACGGGCACCTGCTTGAGGCGCTCGAGCTCCTTGCCGCCCTGTCCGGTCGCCGTATTGACCACCGTCGCGGTAAGGCGATAGTCAAGGGACTCGCGCGGCAGATCGACCTGCCCCTCGCCGGCGACCCGCAGCAGCGGCGAGGCCCCGGCGAGGTCGTCGTTGGTGACCACGCCGTTGCGGATGGTGGCCGTGCCGGTGATCGAGGTGAAGTCGGTGGACAACTCCTCGGGCTCCGGCTCGGTCTTGCCCTCGAGGCGCGCCTGCGCCCGGCGCAACAGGTAGCCGACATCGAAGCCCTTGACCTTGCCGTCTCGCAGGGCGAACCCGGCATCGCCGTCCAGCCCCGACTTGAGTTGGTCGACCCGCTTGCCCTGGGTGGTGACATCGAAGCCGACGTCGCCGCGGCCCAGCAGACGGTCCTCGTCCATCAAGGCGGTGAGCAGCGGCTGGAGCGACACGCCATCCACCCGGCCCTTCGCGGCGTAGCTCGGCACGTCACCGCGCACGTCCAGCGTGCCGGTGGCATCGATCGACCCGTCGAAGGCTCCTGCCGACAGCTCGGCCAGTTGCAGCCGCCCGCCGGCCGCGGTCAGATGAACCACCGGGCTGCTCAGGCGGTAGTCCTCGTAGCGCAGGCTGGCGAATTTCAGTCGGGCGTCGAGGTCGAGCCCGCGCAGGGCCTCGACCGGCAGTTCGATCTCGGCGTCTTCCGCGGCGGCCCGGGACTGCGCACTGCCGCCCTCCCCGGAACCCGAAGCCTTCTTGTCGTCCTTGTCGCCCGCGGCTTTCGGCGCGAGGTACGGATTGGCGTCGAAGTCGCCGCCCTCGAGCCGCGCGAACAGGCGCCCGGACTCGAGGTCGTCGATGCCGGCACGGCCGGTCAGTTCGTTGTCATCGAGCGTGACGCGCAGATCGTCGAGCATCGCCCGTGACGGTGTCACGTCGACCTCGCCCCGTAGCGCGAACCGGCTCAGCGCCTCGTCCGAACGCATCTCGGGCACGGTCATGCCCAGCCGGTCGGCCAGGGCGCGCGGGTCGAAGCCGGCGACCTCGATCGGGCCGGCGGCGACCAGTTCGCCACTGTCCAGCCCGCTGATGTCGAGCCGTCCGCTGGCCGCCACGGGGTCGGAGGACAGCTCCAGGTCGTCGACGGTGGCGGTGCCCGCCTGCAGGTCGGCCGCCAGCGCGGCATTCGCCGCGACCTGCACGGTCTCGCCCACGTTGGGCACCCCCTTTAGAGCGGCCTCCAGGCTCAGCCGAGGCAGGTCGTAGCGGCCGGCGGCCCAGTCGGCCTCGAGCACGGTCTCCAGACGGCTCTCGAGGTAGGTCAGCGGACCGACGCCCTTGCCATTGAGATCGAGGACCACGCCATCGAGGCGCGCCTGAGACTTGCCGGCACGCACGTCGGCCTTCTCGATCTCGAGCATCGCCTCGATGCGCTCGGGCAAGTCGGCCGAGGCATCACCTTCCTGGCCGGTGACCAGGTTGAGCTCGAGGTCCTCGAACAGCATGTCCTGGCGCTCGAGCCACAGCTGGGCGCGAGTGGTCAGATCGACACTGCCGCTCAACACCGGCATGTCGGGCATCGCCAGGCGGAAGCCGGAAACCAGCTCGATATCGGTCGGCGCGCCGTCGGCCAGCTCGCCGGTGGTCAGGTCGAGCTCGTCGACGGTCAACTCCTGGCCGGCCTGTTCGTCGCGCCAGTGCAGGGTGGCGTTACGGATATCGACACCGCCGACGGTCAGCAGCATTGCCGGACCGTCACCGTCCTGCGGCTCGACCGTCTCCGGCTCGTCGCTCGATTCCTCGGTCGACTCCGCGGAGCGCTCGACCAGGTCGTCCCAGTTGCTGGCGCCGTCCTCGTGACGGGTCAGGTGGATCTCGGCGTCCTCGAGCAAGAGCGTGCCGATCTCGAATTCACCACGCAGCAGGGGCAGGAGCGCGGCCTGGGCCTCGAGGCGCTTGACCGTCAGCATCGCGTCGGGCTCGAACCCCTCGGCATTGGCAAGCACCACATCCTCGGTGGTCGCCCCCAGCCACGGGAAGATGGTCACGGACAGATCGCCGTTGAACTGGATACTGCGCCCGGTCTGCTTTTCCACCTGAGCGGCGATCTGCGGCTTGTAGTCGTTGGGATCGAAGGTCAGGGCGAAGGCGGTGATCGCCAGCACGGCGACCAGCACGATCGCAACGAGTAGCAGGCCAATGCGCTTGATCCATTTCATGCGGGTCGTCCTCGGAGTTCGGTGGCCGGGTGGCTCCTCCCGGTCGGCCCATCCGCCACGCTCGTCTCGGGCGCCGAGGCGCGGGGCGGACTAGGATTGAATCAGACTTTAGCAGACAATACGGCTTGTCAGACCGGCCGTCCGAACCTCCCGAGGTGGCCGACACACACCGACAGCGAAACGACCGACCATGAGTATCACCGTCCGACTGTTTGCCAGCCTGCGCGAGCGCATCGGCTTCGACGAGACCCGCGTCGACGAGACCCCGGCCACGGTGGCCGAGGCCTGGCAGCGGGTCACCGACATCGAGCGCCCCAGCAACACCCTGGCGGCCGTCAACCACGAATACGTCGATCTCGACCATCCGCTCGCGGATGGTGACGAGGTTGCCTTCTTCCCACCGGTGACCGGAGGCTGATCGTCATGGCCAAGAACTCGTCCACCCACGAGATGCAGCGCGAGATGCGCCAGATCATTTCCCGCCGGCGCCGCCTGATCCGCATCTGGCCGGCGATCGCCCTGTTGCTGGGGGCGGTGACCGTGGGCTTCTACGTGTGGGCCTTCTTCCAGCGCCCGATCCTGGTCAACCCGCTGCACGTGCTCGAGCTGATGCAGACCGGCAACCTCGATTCGGCCACCCAGGCGCTGCTGGCCGTGACCGCGCCGATGCTGTTCCTGGCCGTGGGGCTGCTGGTGCTCCTGCTGCTGGCCTTCGTCACCGCCGGGCTGGTCAGTGAGGGCCGGCTGATGCGCGTGCTGGAGAAGAACCTGACACGCTGAGCCCCGCCGTTTTTCGGACCCGACACCCCACCGCGTCACAAAACCGTCAAGACCGTCGCGTAAACAATCACTTGACGGGCCTGCGCGTTCGCCCCACATTGCTCAGGCAATGCTGGCCAGTGACGGCCCGGCAGCAGATGTGTGCAAACAGCAGAGGGGACCGATCATGGCGATCACGAAAAAGCCGCTGAAGGTGCGACCGGAGTGTCGCGTCACGTTCAACTACCAGCCGGGCGACGATGTGGCACGCCGCGTCGAACTGCGGGGAGACTTCAACGGCTGGGGCGAACACGATCTGCCGCTCAAACGCCAGCGCGACGGCAGTTACCGGGTCACGCTCAACCTGCCGAAGGACGGCGAATACGCCTTCCGCTACCTGATCGACGAAGAACGCTGGGAGAACGACGAGGCCGCCGACGCCTACGTGCCCAATCCGTTCGGCACCGGCGACAACGGCATACTGCGCACCTGATTCGCGCCGGGGCCGCCGGCTCGGCCCGGACCATCCCGCCTTACCCCCGGGTCAGGCGCAGGCGCTGCAGGCGCATCACCTCGCGGTCGATCAGCTGGCTGTCCCGCGGCGGCAACGCGGCGAACTCCAGCCCGTAGACGATGCTCTTGCCCACGCCGGGACGACGGTTGCGCACGATGAATTCCAGGCGCACGTCGATGCCGTCGCCCACCTTCAGGCGCGCCGCCGGCACCTCGTCGCCGGGCTTGAACCCCGGGTCCCTGTCCTCGACCACGCTCACGGCACAGCCGGTCGCCGAGAGGTTGACCACGTCACCCGAGACGACGACGCGCTGTCCCGGCGTGCAGAAGGCCAGGGTGCCCGGCACGTCGGGAGGCAGGTCGATGCGGAATGCGGACCGGCGTTGCAGGCGCTGGATCACCTCGGGGTAGCCGACGGCAAGATAGCAGTCGCCCTGCTCGTCGCGGGTGGCCAGGTCGTCGGTGTAGAACCAGGTCAGCAGACCGTCGATCACCGCCTGCAGGCGCACCCGGTGGGCGTGCAGCACGTGCCGCAGCACCACGGGATCGGGACAGTCGAGCACCAGCCGCCGCTCGTCGGGCTCGATGCCCACCACCTGCACCTGCCCCTGGAAGTCGGGATCGTCATCAGGGATCAGCCAGACGTGACCGCGGGCCTCGAACAACCGGCCGAGCGAACGCTCGATGGTGCGGGGCGCGCGGACGGTTTTGATGTCCTGATCGTCCAAGACCGGTGACTCCGGATCGGTGGGGTGTGACCGGACGGCAAGCCCGCCCGGAATGAGCGCCGACAAGCATACCCATTTTGTCCTCCCCCTGCAGCCGCCCGGAGACCGCATGCCAGCGCCACTCGCCGGCCATGGTTCGGTTGCCGCCGGCGATCGGTTACTATAGGCGCCGATTTTTGCAGCAGGGCGGCTCTGAATGCCCCGCGCATTCAAAGACTTCCTGACTTCACCATTCGACTGACACAGAGGATCTTTCCATGTCTGATGCCAAGCGACTTTCGCAGTACCTGGCCGAACACCAGCGCCAGGGCCGCGTCGATGCCGACTTCGTCGGCCTGATCAACGACGTGGCCGCCGGCTGCAAGCTGATCGCCGACCAGGTCGGCCGCGGCAACCTGATCGGCCTGCTGGGCTCGGCCGAGACCGAGAACGTCCAGGGCGAGACTCAGAAGAAGCTCGACATCATCTCCAACGACGAGTTCACCGAGATCCTCACCGAGGGCGGCCACGTCGCGGGTCTTGCCTCCGAGGAAATGGACGAGGTCTACGACCTGCCGGTCGGCAAGCACCGCGGGCCGTACCTGTGCACCTACGACCCGCTGGACGGCTCGTCGAACATCGACGTCAACGTCACCGTCGGCACCATCTTCTCGGTCCTCAAGGCCCCCACCGGCAAGGAGAACCCCACCGAGGAGGACTTCATGCAGCCGGGCACCGAGCAGGTCGCCGCCGGCTACGTCACCTACGGCCCGTCCACCATCCTGGTCCTGACCATCGGTGACGGCGTCGACGGCTTCACGCTCGACCGTTCGGTCGGCGAGTTCAAGCTGACCCACCCGAACATGACCATCCCGGAAGACACCGCCGAGTTCGCCATCAACATGTCGAACATGCGTTTCTGGGACGCGCCGGTCAAGCGCTACGTCGACGAGTGCCTCGCCGGCAAGGAAGGCGCGCGCGACAAGGACTTCAACATGCGCTGGGTCGCCTCCATGGTCGCCGAAGTGCACCGCATCCTGGTCCGTGGCGGCGTGTTCATGTACCCGATCGACAGCAAGCACCGCGAGCGCGGCGGCAAGCTGCGCCTGATGTACGAGGCGAACCCGATGTCCATGATCGTCGAGCAGGCCGGCGGCCTGTCGATCACCGGCCCGGACCGGATCATGACCATCCAGCCGGAAAAGCTGCACCAGCGTGTGCCGGTCATCCTGGGCTCCAAGAACGAAGTCCAGCGCATCTGGGACTACCACAAGGAGGGCTAAGCCCCTCCACTGCCCGGACGCAAGAAAGCCCCGCGAGTCGACGACCCGCGGGGCTTTTCTTTTTTCGGGAGCTCGAAGCTGACGGCTTGAAGCCGGAAGGGGCGGGCAGCCGCCACCTGTGCGACAGAGAGAGCGGCCCGAGGCCGCCCTGCACCGGCTCTTCCGGCTTTCGGCTTAGCCGTACCGTCCCGTGATGTAGTCCTCGGTCTTCTTGTGCTCGGGTGAAGAAAACATCGTAGCGGTGTCGTTGTACTCGATCACCTCGCCGAGGTGGAAGAAGGCGGTGTAGTCGGCGATGCGCGCGGCCTGCTGCATGTTGTGGGTGACCACGACAATCGTGAACTCGG
>NZ_JBKHFB010000042.1:0-14973 GCF_046540515.1 Guyparkeria sp. | reverse complement strand
TCATCAACACCGAACTGGCGCTGGCCGATCTGGATACCGTGCAGAAGGCCGTCGAGCGGCTCACCAAGCAGACCAAGTCCGGTCAGAACAAGGACGCGGCTGCGAAGCTCGAACTGGTCAAACAGGTCGCCGAGGTCCTGGATGAGGGGCATTCGGTGCGCAGCATGAAACTCGACCCGGAAAAGCTCGCCCTCCTCCACGACCTGCACCTGCTGACCGCCAAGCCGCTGATGTTCATTGCGAACGTCGACGAGAGCGGCTTCGAGGACAACCCCTTCCTCGACCAGGTCCGGGAACTGGCCGCGCGCGAGGACGCGACCGTCGTGCCCGTGTGCGCGACGACCGAGGCCGAACTGATCGACCTCGAGGGCGAGGACAAGGCGATGTTCCTGGATGAGATGGGGCTGGAGGAACCGGGCCTGGATCGCGTGATCCGGGCCGGCTACGACCTGCTCGGCCTGCAGACCTACTTCACCGCGGGGGTCAAGGAGGTGCGTGCCTGGACCATCAAGCGCGGCATGACCGCCCCGCAGGCTGCCGGGGTGATTCACACGGACTTCGAGAAGGGCTTTATCCGTGCCGAGGTCGTCGCCTACGAGGACTTCGTCGCCTGTGGCGGCGAGCAAGGCGCGAAAGAGGCCGGAAAATGGCGCCTGGAAGGCAAGGATTACGTCATGCACGAAGGGGATGTCGTGCACTTCCGATTCAACGTCTGAGGCCGGGTCGAATTCGGCGTGAAAAGGCGCGCGGACAGGGTTGACAAGCCGTCGGGGAATCCCGATAATGCGCGCCTCGCTTGGCTATGTAGCTCAGCTGGTTAGAGCACGGCACTCATAATGCCGGAGTCGGTGGTTCGAATCCACCCATAGCCACCAGACCCGATTTCACCTCGCGCTGAGATCACGAAACCCCCGCCTCTCCAGCGGGGGTTTTTCGTTTCTTTCCCTTTCGAGCCTTTTCGCCACGGTGTGGGTAGTCAGGTGGGCACGGTTCTCGCTCGTGAACGCCATGCCGCAGCGGCCAGCAGCAACACCATCAATCCCAGGGTCGGCCAGGCACCGAGACGGGCCAAGGGCGTATTCCCTTGACGGGACTGGATCTCGGCGGTGAGCGTGCCCTGCTCGCCGGTGCCCAATGTCTCCACGGGCTTCCCGTCCCATCCGATGATCGCGGAGATGCCGGTGTTGGTCGCCCGCACCAGTGGGCGACGATATTCGATCGCGCGCGCGCGGGCCATCTGTAGATGCTGATGCGGCGAGAAGCTCTCGCCGAACCAGGAATCGTTCGACACCGTCACCATGATATCGGCAGCCGGGATCGTCGCACGGATGTCACGGGAGAAATCCGCCTCGAAGCAGATGGACGCAGCGAGGGTGTGTTCACCGATTCGTAACGGCGGCTGATCGGCACCACCCGGACTCAGATCCGACATCGGCACCTCGAACAGCCACGGCATCCGCTCGAGAAGGCCACGGAACGGGAAGTACTCGCCGAACGGAACCAGATGGCGCTTGCGGTATTCGCCCACGGCCTGAGGGAACCCCAGCAAGGCGTTGTAATACCTTCCGTTTGCATCGCGTGAGAAGGTGCCGACCAGCAATGCGAATTCCCGTTCTCGGGAAAGTTGATCCAGCTCATCCCGCAGTTCCGGAAGGTCATCCATCACCCGGGGAACGGCGGTCTCCGGCCAGACCACCAGGTCGGGTTCCGACAAGGAATCGGTCAGCTCGCGGTAGATCCTGATCGTTCGCTGGAAGTAACCCGGGTCGAATTTCTGCATCTGGGCGATATTGCCCTGCGCCAGCCCCACGCGCAGCGGTTCCGCTCTCGGTTCCGACCAGGGGATCGCACGCAGCGGCAGGGAACCGACCAGCAATGCCGAGATGACCAGTACCGGGAGCCACCATTGCCGCCAGTCAGGTCCCTGTCGAACGACGCGGGCCCCCAGGTACCAGACTGCCATGGCAAGGGTGAGCAGCATGGCGCTGATGCCGTATTCGCCCACGATCGGCAGCCAGCCGACCAGGGGGCCATCCACTTGGCTGATACCGAGATTGAGCCACGGGAAGCCGCCGAACAGCCAGGATCGCAGCGCCTCGATCAGCACCCAACTGGCGACGAAGGCGGTGGCACGAACGAGCCATGACCCTCCCGGTGTGACACGGACGGTCATCCATGCCGCCACGGCGGGATAGAACGCAAGGGCCATCACGAACAGGGCGGTGACCAGTATGGCCAACGGCGCGACAATTCCGCCGAACAGGGTGAAGCTTTCGTAGACCCAGCTCACCCCGAGCCCGAACTGGCCCAGTCCGAACCACCAGCCGAGACGAAAGGCCCGGCCGGGGCTGCAGCGGCGAATCAGTGCGAACAGGATGGCCGGAGCGACGATGGCGGTCGGCCAGAACGTGAAGGGAGCGAAGGCCAGCACCAGGGTGGCGCCGGCGAACAGGGCCAGCACACTGCCGCGCCAGCCGTTCAGGCGAGGAGAAATCGCCTCGGGGTCGACGGCGGGGGCGCCGGTCGAATCATCCACCGTCGGTGGTCGGGCCATCCGAGTCCTCGCTCGGTTCGAAATCGAGCTTGGTCACCAGCAACAGGTGCAGGCGGCGACGGTCAGCGCCCAGTACCTTGAACTCGTATTCGCCGAGTCTCGCCACCTCGCCCCGACGCGGCAAATGGCCAAGCGTGTTGGAGACCAACCCGCCGATGGTGTCGTACTCGTCGTCCGAGAAATCGGTGCCGAACACCTCGTTGAACTCGCCGATGGGGGTCAGGGCCCGGACGGTGTGTCGCCGAGGCGCCTGTTGACGGATATTCACCCGCTCCTCGACGTCGAACTCGTCGTCGATATCGCCGACGATCTCCTCGAGCACGTCCTCGATCGTCACCAGGCCGGCCACCCCGCCGAACTCGTCGAGCACGATGGCCATGTGCGTACGCGTCAGACGGAACTCGGCAAGAAGCGCGTCGAGGCGCTTGCTCTCCGGCACGAACATGGGGGTGCGCACCAGCTCGAGCAGATCGAAGCTCGAATCGCCGCCGTTGTCCTTTGAATTGGCGTAGAACCGGAGCAGCTCCTTGACCAGCAGGATGCCGATCACCTCGTCGCGGTTGCTGCGTATCACGGGGTAGCGCGAGTGACCGGTCTCGATCGCCACCGAGAGCAGCTCGGGCAACGTGGTGCCCTCCTCGATCACGTCCATCTGCCCGCGCGGCACCATGACATCGCGAACGCGCAGGTCGTGAAAATCCAGAACGGAGTCGATCAGCCCACCGGTGGAGACGGGGAACACCTCCGTTTCGGCGGCCTGGCGAACCAGGATTTTCATCTGGTCGACCGAGCGGATTTCGCAGGGGCAAATACGTCGCTTGATGCGTTGCAACCAGGACACGCGTGGCGAGTCCGTACTAGGAGGTTCGTCTTCCATGGGGCTCTTTTTGGAGAAGGGTTAAATGAATCAATTGTATCGGCACGATTTGCGACGTCTTTTGTCAAGTCGCAACGGTCACGAGTCAGGCATAGGGATCGGGGTAACCGAGCGCGCCAAGCACACGAATCTCGATCGACTCCATCCGCTCGGCCTCTGCTTCGGTGAGGTGATCATAGCCCAACAGGTGCAAAATCCCATGTACCACCATGTGGGCATGATGCGCCCGCCTGCTCTTGCCCTGTTCGTCCGCCTCGCCCTCGACAATCGAGGGACAGATGACCAGGTCCCCCAGGTAGGGGCCATCCGCGCCGGGGAGCGTCACCAGTTCGGCGGGATCGTCGGCCGCAGGGAACGACAACACGTTGGTCGGTCGGTCCTTGCCCCGGAACCGGGCATTCAACGAGCGGCTTTCCTCCGGCTCGACGTAGCGGACCGTCACCTCGCCCGCCTTGGGTCCGTCGGGGACCAGTGCGTCGAGCGTGCAGCCGACCCACCGGATGAGACTTGGGCGCGATGGGCAGCGCCTGTCGCAGGCCCGTTGGCGATCGACCCGAACCGAGGCGGTCAATCCGAAGTCCTTCCACGCCTCTCGTAGGCGTCGATGATCCGCCTGACCAGCGGGTGACGCACCACATCCCGACTCTGGAAAAAGGTGAACTGCACGCCCTCGACCTCGCTGAGCATGTCGATCGCGTTGCGAAGTCCCGACGTCATGCCCTTGGGCAGGTCGACCTGAGTGATGTCCCCGGTGACCACCGCCGAGGTGCCGAAACCGATGCGGGTGAGGAACATCTTCATCTGCTCGATGCTGGTATTCTGCGCCTCGTCGAGAATGACGAACGACTCGTTGAGCGTCCGGCCGCGCATGAAGGCCAGTGGCGCGACCTCGATCACGTTGCGCTCGATCAGGCGATTGACCTTGTCGAAGCCCATCATCTCGTAGAGGGCGTCGTACATGGGCCTGAGATACGGGTCGATCTTCTGCGCCAGATCACCAGGCAGGAAGCCCAGCTTCTCGCCCGCCTCGACCGCCGGGCGCACCAGCACGATGCGCTGGACCTGGCCGCGCTCGAAGGCGTCGATCGCGCTGGCCACCGCCAGGTAGGTCTTGCCGGTGCCGGCCGGGCCGATGCCGAAGTTGAGGTCCGACTCGCGGATCGCCTGGAGGTACTGCACCTGCCGGTTGCCGCGACCGCGGACGATGCCGCGCAGGGTCTTGATCATCACCTCGTCGCCGGGCGGCGGTGGTGCCTCCTCCATCCCGGCCTGCTGCATGCCCAGATTGACCCGTTCGGGGTCGATCGCCTGGCTTTCGCTGAGCCGGTACAGGTCGGCCAGCAGGGTCTCGACCTGCCCGGCCACCGTGGCCGGGCCGATCACGGCGAACAGGTTGCCGCGGTGATTGATCTCCACGCCGAGCCGGCGCTCGATCATGCGCAGGTGCTCGTCGAAGGTCCCGGCGAGATTGGCCAGCCGCTCGTTGTCGGCCGGCTCGAGAGCGAATTCGAGGCGTTCGGCTTGGGTATCCACCATCACGCGGCCACCAGGTTGCGTGCCTTGGCCCGCTCGCGATCGGTCGGGTTAATGTCGACGAACTCGCCGCGCAGGGAGTTCGGGTTGACCTGAGTGATCTCCAGATCGACGAACAGTCCCACCAGGCCGGGCCGGCCGCGGAAGATCACGCTGCGGTTGTTCTCCGTCTTGCCCATCAGCTCGTTGGGGTCCTTCTTCGACGGACCCTGCACCAGCACGGTCTGGGTACTGCCGAGCATCGAGCGGGAGATTTCCTGTTCGAACGCGGTGATACGCGACTGCAGTCGCTTGAGGCGCGCCTTCTTGACCTCTTCGGGCTGGTCGTCCGGCAGGTTGGAGGCCGGCGTGCCCGGCCGGGCGCTGTAGATGAACGAGAAGGAGTGATCGAAACCGATGTCCTCGATCAACTTCATGGTCCGCTCGAAATCGTCGTCCGTCTCGCCCGGGAAGCCGACGATGAAGTCGGAGGAAATCGAGATGCCCGGACGCGCCTCGCGCAATTTCCGGATCTTCGACTTGTATTCCATCGCCGTGTGGCCACGCTTCATCAGCGCCAGCACCCGATCCGAGCCGGATTGCACCGGCAGGTGCAGGAAGCTCGCCAGTTCCGGCACGTTGCGGTAGGCCTCGATCAGGCGATCGGTGAACTCCACCGGGTGCGAGGTGGTAAAGCGGATGCGATCGATGCCGTCGATCTGGGCGATGACCTCGATCAGCAGGGCCAGATCGGCGATCTGGCCATCATGCATCGGCCCCTGGTAGGCGTTGACGTTCTGCCCGAGCAGGTTGACCTCGCGCACGCCCTGCTCGGCGAGGTCCGCCACCTCGGCGACCACGTCGTCGAACGGCCGCGAGATCTCCTCGCCGCGGGTATAGGGCACCACGCAGAAGGTGCAGTACTTCGAGCAGCCTTCCATGATCGAGACGAACGCCACCGGGCCGTCGGCGCGCGGGTCCGGCAGGTTGTCGAACTTCTCGATTTCCGGGAACGAGATGTCGACCACCGGCTTTCGCTCGGCCTCGACCACCGCCACCATCTCCGGCAGCCGATGCAGGGTCTGCGGGCCGAAGACGATGTCGACGAACGGGGCGCGGTCGCGGATCGCCTCACCTTCCTGGCTGGCCACGCAACCGCCCACCCCGATGACCAGGTCCGGGTTCTTCTCCTTGAGCGGCCGCCACTGGCCGAGCTGGGAGAAGACCTTCTCCTGCGCCTTCTCACGGATCGAGCAGGTGTTGAGCAGGATCACGTCGGCATCGGCGGGGTCCTCGACCGGCTGGAAGCCGCTCGAGACGCCGAGCACGTCGGCCATCTTGGCCGAGTCGTACTCGTTCATCTGGCAGCCCCAGGTCTTGATGTAGAGCCGCTTGCCGGCACCAAAGGCGGGCACGGATGTCTGCTGGGTGGCTGTCGTCGTCACGTGAACGAAATCCTCGTCATTCCGGCTGTCGAAAAAGGCAGGGAAAGATAGCAGAAATCCTGGACAAATCGAAGCGCAGACAAAGGTTTAACCGAGACCGAGGGGAGCAACGCACGAACTGGTTGCCCCTCGCGACAACCGCTTGAAAAAACCGTACCGATTTAGTACGTTATATGAAAGTTTCCCCCGATGCCACGGAGCCATGGAATGCCGCCGGGTGCCGGGGACAGGGACCGCCATCCGCGGAGGCAGGCATGTTGAAGATCAGCCGACTGAGCGACTACGCGATCGTGCTGCTGGCGGCACTCGCCGGCGACCCGCGCGAGAAGCCAAGCGAACAGCGTGCCAATGCCCGCGCGCTGGCGGAACGGACCGGCATCAGCATGCCGACGGTGGGCAAGCTGTTGAAGCTGCTCAACGGCGAGGGGATCGTCCAGTCGCGTCAGGGCCGCAGCGGCGGGTACTTCCTGGCACGCCCGGCGGCCGAGATCACGCTCGCCGAGATCATCGAGGCGATCGACGGGCCGATCGCGATGACCGACTGCTTTCGACCGGACCACGACTGCTCGATGCAGGGCGACTGCGCGGTCCGGCCGCACTGGGAGGCGATCAATCGCGGCGTGCACGCCCTGCTCGATGCCACCACGCTGGCCGACATGACGCGTCCGGTGAATGAGGCGGCGGGCACGACCCAGGTGCCGGTCTGGTACGAGCGCTCGCGCGGCGGCCAACTCGAGGACATCGAGCAGCCCGTGCGTAACGGCGCCCCCTGAACGCAATACGAATTTTGTTGGGCGGCCCTGCCGTCCGACCCCAGACCTTGACCAGGTGACGACGACATGACCGAAACCCAGGAACTCGAACAACTCGTCAAGCGCGAGTACAAGTACGGCTTCACCACCGACATCGAGCAGGAGATCATCCCGCCGGGCCTCGACGAGGAGGTGGTGCGCATGATCTCGGCGAAGAAGAACGAGCCCGAGTTCATGCTCGAATGGCGCCTGTCCGCCTTCCGCCACTGGCAGACCATGAAGGAGCCGGAGTGGGCCCACGTCCACTATCCGAAGATCGACTACCAGGCACTCTCCTACTACGCCGCGCCCAAGAGCCAGGAAGAGCTGGATGCCGAGGCCCCCGAGTCGCTCGACGAGGTCGATCCGAAGCTCCTCGAGACCTACGAGAAGCTCGGCATCCCGCTGCACGAGCGGGCGGTGCTCGCCGGTGTGAAGGGCGCGAACGTCGCCGTGGATGCGGTGTTCGACTCGGTTTCCGTGACCACCACCTTCAAGGAGAAGCTCGCCGAGGCCGGCGTGATCTTCTGCTCGTTCTCCGAGGCGGTCGAGAACCACCCCGATCTGGTGAAGAAATACCTCGGCACGGTCGTGCCGCAGGGCGACAACTACTTCGCCGCCCTGAACTCGGCGGTGTTCTCCGACGGCTCGTTCGTCTACGTGCCCAAGGGTGTGAAATGCCCGATGGAGCTGTCGACCTACTTCCGCATCAACGCGCGCAACACCGGCCAGTTCGAGCGCACGCTGATCATCGCCGAGGAAGGTGCCTCGGTCAGCTACCTCGAGGGCTGCACCGCCCCGCAACGTGACGAGAACCAGTTGCACGCGGCCGTGGTCGAGCTCGTCGCGCTGGATGACGCCGAGATCAAGTACTCCACCGTCCAGAACTGGTACCCGGGCGACGAGGAAGGCCGCGGCGGCATCTACAACTTCGTCACCAAGCGTGGCGAGTGCCGCGGCGATCGCTCCAAGATCACCTGGACGCAGGTCGAGGCCGGCTCGGCGATCACCTGGAAGTACCCCAGTTGCATCCTGAAAGGCGACGACTCGGTCGGCGAGTTCTACTCGGTCGCGGTGGGCAACAACTACCAGCAGATCGACTCGGGTACCAAGATGATCCATCTGGGCAAGCGCACCCGCTCGACGATCGTCTCCAAGGGCATTTCCGCCGGCCGGGCCGAGAACGCCTATCGCGGGGTGGTCCACATCGGCAAGACCGCGACGGACGCGCGCAACTTCACCCAGTGCGACTCGCTTCTGATCGGCGACCGCTGCGGCGCGCACACCTTCCCCTACATCGAGGCGAAGAACGCCAGCGCGCAGGTCGAGCACGAGGCGACCACCTCCAAGGTCAGTGACGACCAGATGTTCTACCTGCGCTCGCGCGGGCTGTCCGAGGAAGACGCGATGAACATGGTCGTCAGCGGCTTCTGCAAGGACGTCTTCAACGAATTGCCGATGGAGTTCGCCGTCGAGGCACAGGCCCTGCTGGCCGTGTCGCTCGAGGGTTCCGTGGGCTGACCCGCGGACAACGTCGAACTACCAACCGGTTACCCGAACAATCTATTGAGGTTTATCAACATGGCGCTTCTCGAAATCAAGAACCTGCACGCCGAGATCGATGGCAAGGAGATCCTCAAGGGGATCGACCTGAGCATCAACGCGGGCGAGGTCCACGCCATCATGGGGCCGAACGGCTCGGGCAAGAGCACGCTCTGCCACGTGCTGGGCGGCCGAGACGGCTACGAGGTCACGCAAGGCACGATCACCTTCGATGGTCACGATCTCCTCGAGATGGAGACCGAGGAACGCGCGGTGGCCGGCATGCTGCTGGGCTTCCAGCACCCGGTCGAGATTCCGGGCGTGAAGAACATCTACCTGCTGAAAGAGGCACTCAACGCCAAGCGCGAGGCGCAGGGTCTCGACGAGATCGATACCTTCACCTTCATGAAGCAGGTGCGTGAGCTGGTCGCGAGCATGGACATGGACGATGCCTTCCTGCACCGCGGCGTGAACGCCGGCTTTTCCGGCGGCGAGAAAAAGCGCAACGAGATCCTGCAGATGCTGCTTCTCGAACCCAAGCTCGCCCTGCTTGACGAGACCGATTCGGGTCTCGACATCGACGCGCTCAAGGTGGTCTCCGAGGGCATCAACCGCATGCGCGGCGAGGAGCGCGGCATCATCCTGGTCACGCACTACCAGCGTCTCTTGAACTACGTCGAGCCGGACTTCGTCCACGTGCTCTACAAGGGCAGGATCATCAAGTCCGGTGACAAGACCCTCGCCCATCGACTGGAAGCCGAGGGTTACCAGGAGATTCTCGAGGAGGCATCGTGATGCGCCAAGGGCTTCCCGATTGGCTCAAGACGGCCATGCCGGAATCGGCTGTGGCCCCGGAAACCATCGCCCGCACCGCACGCGAGCAGATCGAGACGCTCGGCCTGCCCGGCCTGCGTGACGAGGAATGGCGCTGGACCAACCTGCGCGCGATCCAGCGTGGCAACTTCAGCGCCCCGGTCGGCGTCGGCGCGGACATCGAACCAGCCATTCGCCTGCCGCTGGACAACCCGTTGCGCCTGCGTTTCATCGACGGCGTCTTTCAGGGCGTGCCGAACGACGCACTCGAGGGCCTGACCCTGACCGCGCTGGCCGATGCCGACGAGGCGACCCGTCAGGCGGCCTTCTCGCCCAAGCCGGCGCCGAGCGTGGAGAACCCCAACGACGCCCTGGTCACCCTGAACACGGCCATGGCCCGCGAAGGCGTGGTGATCGACGTCGCGGCCAACGCGACCATCGAGCGCCCGATCGTGATCGAGTGGCTCGACGGCGCGACCGAGTCGGTCATGAGCCACCCGCGCGTGCTGATTCGTCTCGGCCAGAGCGCCAATGCCACGGTGATCGAGCACATCGAGACCGTCGGTGACCAGCCGGCCTGGCGCAACAGCGTGATCGTCTCGACCATCGCGGCCAACGCCGCGTTGACGCACATCGCCCTGGGTCTCGACGGCGCCTCGCGCCTGGCGACCGAGCGCAGCTTCGCCGCGCTCGAGCGTGACGCCCGCTACCACAGTTACAACATCCAGCTCGGCGGGCAGATGATCCGCCGCGAGTACGACGTTCACGTCGGCGGTTCCGGCGCGCACACCGATCTGATCGGGCTGATGATGCCGCGCGGCAAGCAGGTGCTGGATACCCACACCCGCATCACGCACGCCGCCGCCGACACCACCAGCAACGAGCACTATCGCACCATCGCCGACGATGCCGGCCGCGGCATTTTCAAGGGCCGTATCCTGATCGAGGAAGACGCCCAGCGGATCGAGGCGTACCAGTCGAGCAACAACCTGATCCTGTCGGATAACGCCGAGATCGACGCCAAGCCGGAGCTCGAGATCTACGCCGACGATGTCAGCTGCTCGCACGGCGCCACCATCGGCCGACTCGACCAGGAAGCCCTGTTCTACCTGCGCACCCGCGGCGTGCCGCTGGCCGAGGCGCGTGGCCTCTTGATCGCCGGTTTCGCCCAGGAGGTGATCGACGAGATCCCGCTGGTCGAGCTGCGTGACTGGCTGAGCCTTCGCCTCGAGAAGCGCCTGGGCGAACAGGACGTCGCCGGCACCGAGACCGCGTGATGACGACGCCGGGGCGCACCCAGCCGTTCGATGTCGAGTCGATCCGGGCCCAGTTCCCGGCGCTCGACCAGCAGGTGCATGGCAAGCCGCTGGTCTATCTGGACAACGCGGCCACCACGCAGAAGCCGCAGGTGGTGATCGACACCATCCGCGAATTCTACGAGCGCGACAACGCCAATATCCATCGCGGCGTGCACACGCTCTCGGCGCGGGCAAGCGAGCGCTTCGAAAGCGCCCGTACACGCATCGCCCGGTCGCTGAACGCCCAGAACGAACGCGAGATCGTGTTCGTGCGTGGCGTGACCGAGGCGATCAATCTCCTCGCCCATTCGCTGTCGGACGACTGGCAGGCGGGCGACGAGGTGATCCTGAGCGAACTCGAGCACCACGCCAATATCGTGCCGTGGCTGATCCTCGGTCAGCGCAAGGGCATCGTGATCCGCACCCTCCCGGTCAACGACCGGGGCGAACTCGAGCTCGATGCCCTGCCCGGCCTGATCACGGAAAAGACGCGGCTGATTGCGGTCAACCACGTCTCCAACGCGTTGGGCACGGTCAACCCCGTGGCCCGGATCGTCGAGACCGGTCGGGAACATGGCATCCCCGTGCTGGTCGACGGCGCGCAGGGGCTGCCGCACGGGCCGGTCGACGTGCAGGCGCTGGGCTGCGACTTCTACGCCTGTTCCAGCCACAAGGTCTTCGGCCCCAGCGGCGTCGGCGCCCTGTACGCCCGCGGCGACTGGCTGGATCGCCTGCCGCCGTTCCTGGGCGGTGGCGACATGATCGAGGAGGTACGCTTCGACGGCGTGCGTTTCGCCCCGCCGCCGTCGAAGTTCGAGGCCGGCACGCCCAATATCGAAGGCGCGATCGGCTTCGGCGCGGCCCTCGAGTGGGTCGAGGGGCTCGACTGGCTCGCGATCGAGCGCCACGAGGCCGCCCTGCTCCAGCGGATGACCGAGGGGCTGACCGAGATCCCCGGGCTTCGCATCGTCGGTCAGGCCGCGCACAAGGTGCCGGTGGTCTCGTTTCTGATCGACGGCGCCCATCCGCACGACATCGGCACCCTGCTCGACTCGATGGGCATTGCCGTGCGCACCGGCCATCACTGCGCCATGCCCCTGATGCAGTGCTGCGGGGCGCCGGCGGGAACCGCGCGCGCCTCGGCGGCCTTCTACAACACACTCGACGAGATCGACCAGTTCGTCGCCGCGGTCGCCCGCGTGCGCGACATGCTCGTCTGACCAAGCGGAGAGATCGAACCGTGGAACCGATGGAACGCATTCGCCTTGCCCGCGACGTGGTCTGCACCATGGTGCCCTCCGGGCAGAAGGTGCTCGCCTCGAAGGACACGCCCGTCGAGCTGATGCAGGCCCTGGGAGGCAGCTTCACCATCAAGGCGCGCGGTCACCTGCTCCGGGTCGAGGGCAAGGACGCCGATGCGCTGGGCAAGGAGCCGCCTCCACAGCCGGAGCTCCCTGAAAACGCCTCCGACAAGGAGGTCGAGGAGATGGTCTGGGAACAGTTGCGCGGCGTCTTCGATCCGGAAATCCCGATCAACATCGTCGATCTGGGTCTCGTCTACAACGTCAAGGTCGAAAGCCTGCCGGTCTCCGGGCGTCGGGTCGAGGTCGACATGACCCTGACCGCGCCCGGCTGCGGCATGGGCGGCGTAATCGCTTCGGATGCCCATCAGCGCATCATGGAGATACCCACCGTCGAGGAAGCGGCGGTGGAGCTGGTCTTCGACCCGCCCTGGAGCCGCGAGATGATGTCCGACGAGGCGAAGCTCGCCACGGGCATGTTCTAGGCGAGCCGGAACGGTCCGACGATTTAGATATCAAACCCTTGAGAGCCGAACCGTGAGGGGATCGATGGAAGACAACTGGATCCGGGTCTGTGAGCAGCGTGAGCTTGCACCCGGCGAGCGCCGCGTGGTGGAAGGCCCGGACGTCGACATTCTCGTGGTCAACGCCGACGGCGTGATCCTGGCCGTGGCCGACGAATGCAGCCACCAGGACCTGCCGATCTCCGAGGGCCCGCTGGACGGCGACATCATCACCTGCCCGTGGCACAACGCCGAGTTCTGTCTGCGGGACGGCGAGCCCCTGTCGGCGCCAGCCTACGAGCCGATCGACTGTTACGATGTCCGGGTCGAGAACGACACCATTTTCGTCGCCAGGATGCCGCGTGACGGCTAGGGAAACTCAGCACGAATGGCTCGCCACGCGTGCAGAGTTCACAAAGGCGAGCATTACTGGAGGTGCTCCATGACCGCTCAGACGCACAGCGCACAACCCGTCAACCACACCCCGGCCGCGCCGGTCGACCCGGCAGCCATCCAGGCTGCACGCGAACGCGCCGCCGCCGTTCCCGAGGGTGAGCGGCTGACCATGACCGAGGCGGCCCGCAAGCACCTCGAGCGCACCTTTGCCGACGATCCCGGCGCGCTTGGGCTGCGGCTGGGCATCAAGAAGTCCGGCTGCTCCGGGTTCGCCTACGTCATGGACGTGGCGCGCGAGGTGGCCGACGACGATCTCTGGTTCGAGTGCGAAGGCATGCCGATCATCACCGATGCCCAGAGCCTCGATGCCATCCGCGGCGCAGAGCTCGATTACGTGGTCGAGGGCCTGACGCGCATGCTGCACGTCAACAACCCCAACGTGGAAGACAGCTGTGGCTGCGGCGAGAGCTTCACCGTCCGCGAAACCGACTGACCAGGAGTGACCGATGGCCGACCAGGCGCCCAGCATCGACGCCGAGATCCAGACGCTCAAGGACGAGTTCGCCTTTCTCGGCGACTGGACCGAGCGTTACCAGTACATCATGGACATGGGCAAGCAGATGCCGGCGTTCCCCTCCGAGAAGCAGGACGAGGAACACAAGTTCCACGGCTGCCAGTCGCAGGTGTGGTTCGACTACGAGTGGGACGGCGACCGACTCGTGTTGCGCGGTACCAGTGACGCCATGATCGTCAACGGCCTGATCGCCCTGCTCTTTCGAGTCTATTCCGGCCGCACGGCCGACGAGATACTGGCAACCGACGGGGCGTTCATCGACGAACTCGGCTTGTCGGCGCACCTCTCGGCCAACCGTGCGACCGGCCTGTCGAACATGATCGAGAAGATTCGCCAGCTCGCGGCCGAACGCGCCGCGGCCTGAGTTCCGCCGGACAGGCCAGTCAGGGAGAGTCCGACTCCGCCAGCGATTCCATCATGCACTGGTGGGCGGGGCAGGCCATCAGGTCCCGCTGGCGATAGAGCATCAATGCCGCTTCAGGGCACAGGCCGTCATTGACCGGCAGCACCGCCAGGTCCTTCTCAGCGTGCACCTCATGCTCCGGCAACCAGCCGAACCCCAGCCCCGAGCGCATCAGCTCGACCGCCGTGTGCAGGTGGTCGACGGTAATGCGCTGCGCCGCGCCCAGCCAGCCGGCATTCGCGCTCCGCTCAGGGTGCGAATCACGCAGCACCACCTGCCGATACTGGCGTAGCTGGCCTTCGGCCAATCGCTCGCCAGCAGGCAGCCCGGCGGCCAGTTCGGCCAGTGGGTGCTCCGGCCCGACACAGGGCACGAACCGCACCCTGCCGACCTGCACGCCGGTCTGCTCCCCGACCGACTCCAGCCCGAGGTAGATGCCCACCTCGCCTTCCCGGAACAGGGCCGGCCCGCCGCCGAGCACCGTCTCGAACAACTCGATCCGGGTATGCGGGTAATCGGTCGAAAAGCGCTCCATCGCAGCAATCAAGCGATCATGGGGAAACACCTGGTCGACGGCCAAACGCATCACCGAGGTGCCGGTGTCGCGAAACTGCTCGATAACACCGCGAACCCCTTCGAGCTCACGGATCAGAGGACGCATGTGCTCGAGCAGGATCGAGCCGGCCTCGGTGAGCTGGATTCGCCGCGCTCGGGTTTCGACCAACGTCACGCCGATGCGCCGCTCTAGCTGCTTGATGGCATGGCTGATGGTGGAGGGGGTTCGGTGCAGCCGTTCGGAGGCCGGCTTGAGACCACCATGTTCGATTACCGTCTCCAACCAGTGCCAGGCGCGAAAATCGTCCATCGTCGCTCCTCGGAGGGGAAACCATGACTATACCCATGCCGGACCGGTCGACGCCATGCCGACACGTTTTCACCGATCCTTGACGCAAGAAATCCCCCG
>NZ_JBKHFB010000041.1:0-15550 GCF_046540515.1 Guyparkeria sp. | reverse complement strand
GCTTCATGAACAGGTCGGGCACCCAGTTGGCGGTGTTCATGTCGTGGGTGCGGCGACGGTCGTCGCCGGTGTTCTTGCGCAGGTCCAGGAACTCCTCGATGTCCAGGTGCCAGGTCTCCAGGTACGCGCAGACCGCGCCCTTGCGCTTGCCGCCCTGGTTGACGGCCACGGCGGTGTCGTTGGCCACCTTGAGGAACGGCACCACGCCTTGGGATTTGCCGTTGGTGCCCTTGATGTGGCTGCCCAGCGCGCGGACGCGGGTCCAGTCGTTGCCAAGGCCGCCGGCAAACTTGGAGAGCAGCGCGTTGTCGCGGATCGAGCCGTAGATGCCGTCGAGGTGGTCCGGCACGGTGGTCAGATAGCAGGAGGACAGCTGCGGGCGCAGGGTGCCGGAGTTGAACAGCGTCGGGGTGGACGACATGAAGTCGAAGGAGGACAGCAGGCGGTAGAACTCGATCGCGCGCTCCTCGCGGTCGATCTCGTTGATCGCCAGGCCCATCGCCACGCGCATGAAGAACGCCTGCGGCAGCTCGAAGCGCACGTCGTCGTGGTGCAGGAAGTAGCGGTCGTAGAGGGTCTGCAGGCCGAGATAGGTGAACTGCAGGTCACGCTCGTGGTCCAGCGCCTGGCCCAGGCGCTCGAGGTCGTACTGCTGCAGGGTCGGGTCGAGCAGCTCGTGCTCCACACCCACCTTGATGTACTCCTTGAAGTAATCGGGGTAGATGTTGGCCATCTCGGCCTGGGTGCAGGCGGTCACCGGGTTGTGCACGAAGCGCAGTGCCTCGGTGCGCATGGAGTCGAGCAGCAGGCGGGCGGCGACCTGGGAGTAGGCCGGGTCGATCTCGATCAGGGTGCGCGCGCTCATCACCAGCGCGGTGCTGACCTCGTGCTCGGCCACGCCGTCGTAGAGGTTGCGGACGGTCTCGTCGACGATCCGCTGGTTGTCGACGCCCTCGAGCCCGGCACAGGCCTCGTCGACCAGGCGCGACAGGCGCACGGTGTCCAGGGGCGCGGTGGTGCCGTCGAAGCGGGTGACGCGAAGGGCCGGCTTCTCGCTGGCGGTCTCGGCCTCCTCTTCCATCTCGGCGGCGCGCTTCTGGGCCTGCTGCTCGCGGTAGAGGACGTAGGCCCGGGCGACCTTGTGGTGCCCCTCGCGCATCAGGGCGAGCTCGACCTGGTCCTGGATGTCCTCGATGTGGACGGTGCCGCCGCCCGGCAGGCGACGCTTCAGGGCCTGGTCGATCAACTCGACCAGGGTCTCGACCGTCTCGTGGACGCGGGCGGAAGCCGCCGCGCCGCCACCCTCGACGGCGAGGAAGGCCTTGGTCATCGCGACCTTGATCTTGGACGGATCGTAGGCGGTCAGCTTGCCGTTGCGCCGGATGACGCGCACCTGCCCGGGGGTGGCAGCGGCATTCTCGATGCCGCTGGCCGCGTTGCCGGTCTGCTCGTGGTATGCCTGGGTCGGGTTTTCTACTGTCTGACTGGTGCTCATGCCGCTGATCCGTCCTCTGTGGTCTGGTTCGAAGGCCCGCCGCGGGCGGGACGTCGATTCCCTGTTCGATGAAATTTCCTGCTCACGCTCCGCTTGCCGGGACGTGTGTGGGCGCGCCTCGGTTGGCGTCCGGGGCCGACGCATGGTCTTGACGCCCGCACCGCCCCTCGCGCGGCCGAGGCATCGCCCGTGATCGGTCGCCCGGTCGGTCCGGGTGGCCGGGGGCCGATTGCCGGGGCCGGTTGCCGGGGCCGGTTGCCGGGCGATACCGGGGGTGACGACCCGGTCGGTCGAGCCCCCTCGAGAACCTTGATTGTGGTCGCTGGCCAAGCAAAGTCAACCTGGGAAATCGCAAATGATGTGCTCCCGGTGAGTCAATACCACTATATGCTGTGTATGAGTTGGTGGGCAGCTTGTTGGAAGGGTCTGGGCAAGCCGTGTACAGCCTGTGGATAAGGGCGGGGGAAAGCACGGTAACCCCGCGTCCCGGCACGCCTGATCGCCGACCGGCCCACCCGGCGATCAATGAAACCGGCGGGAACAAAAAAATTTTTTGTCGTCCAGCCTTGGGGGTAGCCCCGAACGGGGACGAAAAACGCGCCTGTTTCCCCGTGGTGGAAACGAGCGCCTGACTGCCCCGGTGCCTGGCCGGCGCTCGGCACGGCCGATCCGGTTGGAGGGGGGGTGCGTGGCAGGCATAATCGCACCCAAGGGCCCGTCCTGCGGGCCGGACCACCATTGTCATGGGAGCAGGCATGCGGATTCTGGTCACCGGCGCCGCCGGTTTCATTGGCTCGACGGTATCGGCGCGGTTGCTCGACCGCGGCGACACGGTCATCGGGCTGGACAACCTCAACGACTACTACGACGTCAGCCTCAAGGAGGCCCGGCTGGCCCGGCTGACCGATCGCGAGGGCTTTTCCTTCGAGAAACTCGACGTGGCCGACCGCGCCGGCATGGCCGCGCTGTTCGAGCGCGTGAAGCCCGAGCGCGTCGTGCACCTGGCCGCCCAGGCCGGCGTGCGCTACTCGATCGAGAACCCGCACGCCTACATCGACGCCAACCTGGTGGGCTTCACCAATATCCTCGAGGGATGCCGGCACAACGAGGTCGAGCACCTGGTCTA
This sequence comes from Guyparkeria sp., assembly GCF_046540515.1. Lineage (GTDB taxonomy): Bacteria > Pseudomonadota > Gammaproteobacteria > Halothiobacillales > Halothiobacillaceae > Guyparkeria. The sequence continues at coordinate 12,929 of NZ_JBKHFB010000041.1, read as the reverse complement.
CGCCTCGTCGAGCTCGGTCTACGGCGCGAACAGCGAGATGCCGTTCTCGGTGCATCACAACGTCGACCATCCGCTGTCGCTGTACGCCGCGACCAAGAAGGCCAACGAGCTGATGGCGCACACCTACGCCTCGCTCTACGACCTGCCCACCACGGGGTTGCGCTTCTTCACCGTCTACGGCCCGTGGGGGCGCCCGGACATGGCGCTGTTCAAGTTCACCAGGAACATCCTCGAGGGCAAGCCGATCGACGTGTTCAACCACGGCCATCACCGCCGCGACTTCACCTACATCGACGACATCGCCGAGGGCGTGATCCGCACGCTCGATCATGTCGCGACCGCCAACCCCGACTGGAGTGGAGCGAATCCCGATTCCGGCACCTCGTTCGCCCCCTGGCGGGTCTACAACATCGGCAGCCACCGACCGGTGGAACTGCTGCGCTACATCGAACTGATCGAGGAGGCCACCGGCCGGAAGGCCGATCTCAACCTCCTTCCGATGCAGCCGGGCGACGTGCCGGATACCTACGCCGACGTCGAGGATCTCAAGCACGATGTCGGCTACGCGCCGGCCACGCCGGTCGAGGAGGGCGTGGCCCGCTTCGTCGAGTGGTATCGCGGCTACTATGGGGTCTGACGGGCTGGGCGGCAGCAAGCCCCGCTGATCGAATCGCCACGCAGGGCCCGATTGCCGGGCCCGGACGGCAAGGAGCCAAGATGGCCGCGGAACTCTGGGAAATACGCGATTTCATCGCCGGGGTGCCGGCCTTCGCCGAGCTGCCGGACACGGTGCTCGACGCTCTGCCACGTCGGCTGACCGTGCGCTACCTGCGCCGGGGCCGCCCGTTCCCGCCGCCCGATGCCGAGCCCGGCCTGTGGATCGTGCGCAGCGGCGCCCTGGCGGTACGCGAGCCGGACGGTCGCCTGCGCGAAAAGCTCGGCGAGACCGATCTTTACCTCGATGCCCCGGACGCCGTCGAATCGGATCACGATGTCGACGAGACCCGCGCGACGGCGACTGTAGCCGTGGTCGAGGACAGCCTGCTCTACCAGTTGCCGCTGCCGGCGTTCGAGGAACTGCTCGCGGATCACCCGGTATTCGCCTGGCGCTTCGAGCGCAGCCGTCGCGAGCGCCTCGAACGGGCCCTCGCTGAGCTGGGGCGGGGCGGTCGACCCGAGGCGCTGATGGCCGCCTCGGTCGAGGCATTGCTGCGCCGCGAGCCGATCACCGCCACGCCCGATACCTCCATTCGCCAGGGTGCGGCGATCATGACCAAGGCACAGGTATCGGCGCTGTTGCTGCTCGAGGACGGCCGGCTGGTGGGGCTGGTCACCGACCGCGACCTGCGTCGGCGCTGCATCGCCGCCGGTGTCTCGGTCGACTCGCCGTTGCGCGAGATCATGACCGATTCCCTGGTCACGATCGCCCCGAACCATTCGGCCTTCGAGGCCTCGCTGCTGTTCTCGCGCCACAACATCCACCACCTGCCCGTGGTCGCCGAAAACGGCGCGCTGGTCGGGATCGTCTCGACCTCCGACCTGCTGCGCCACCAGGGCACCCATTCGATTCACCTGGTGCGCGACGCCATGGCCGCCCCGGACGTCGAGTCGATCGCGGCGGTCGGCGCCCGCCTGCCGGACCTGGAGGCGCAACTGGTCGCCATCGGCGCCGAGGCCGAGCCATTGGGCGAGGCGATGGTGACGGTCACCGATGCCATGACGCGTCGGCTCACCGAGCTGGCCGAGCAGGCGCTGGGCAAGGCCCCCGTGCCCTGGGCCTGGGCGGCGCTGGGCAGCCAGGGGCGGCGCGAGCAGACCGCGTTCACCGATCAGGACAATGCCCTGATCCTGGATGACGCCTTCGACCCGGACCGCCATGGCGAGTGGTTCGAACGGTTCGCGCGGTTCGTCAGCGACGGGCTGGCCGCGGCGGGCCTCGAGCCGTGCCCCGGGGGGACCATGGCTACCACCCCGGACTGGCGCCAGTCGCTGGCCGGCTGGACCGGCACCTTCCGCAACTGGATCGAGCAGCCCGAATCGCACTCGGTCATGCTGGCGACCAACTTCTTCGACATGCGGGTGGTCGCCGGGCGGGATTCGCTGCTCGCTGCCCTCTGGGACGCGGTGCGTCCGCTGGCGCGGTCGAACACCATCTTCCAGCGTCGCCTGGCCAACAACGCGCTGGCCATCGGCATGCCGCTGGGCTTCTTCCGCCGGCTGGTGGTGGTCGACGACGAGCGGCACGACGAGCGCCTCGACCTCAAGCGCTACGGGCTGATGCCGATCGCCGACCTGGCCCGTCTGCACGCGGTCAGTCTGGGCTTGCCGGAGCTGCACACGGTGCGCCGCCTCGAGGCCGCCGCCCGTGCCGGCGGGATCTCGGAGCAGGCGGCCGCCGGGCTGGCCGACGCCTGGCGACTGTTCTACGTGCTGCGCGCCCGCCACCAGGCGGCCCAGGCCCGGCACGGCGAGCCGCTGGACAACCGGCTCGACCCGGACCGGCTTTCCGGCCTGGAGCGCGACCACCTGCGCGATGCCTTCCGGGTGGTCGACGATCACCAGCGCTGGGTGCGCACCCACTTCGACGTCAGCGGCACCCGCTGAGATGGCCCGGCTGCGCCTGTCCTGGTTCCCGCACCGCAGCTGGCTGGCCCTGCGCCGACGCCATCACCGCCGCCGGGCGACGCCGGACTCGCCGCTGGACCGCTTCCTGGGCACGCCGGTGGCCGATATCGACGCCGACTGGCGCGAGGGCGAATACCTGGTGCTCGATTTCGAGACCACCGGCCTCGACCCGCGGCAGGAGCGGTTGCTGAGCGTGGGGTGGGTGGTGATGCGCGGGCCGACCATTGACCTGAGCACCGCGCATCACGAGGTGATCAACCCGCTGATCGGCATCCCCGAGCAGAGCGCGGTCATCCATTGCATCACCGACGATGCGGCCGCCGAGGGCCTGCCGGAACGCGAGGCACTGGAACAGGTGCTCGAGGCACTGACCGGACGGGTGCTGGTGGCACATAACGCGCGTTTCGAGATCGCCTTTCTCAACGCCGCCTGCAAGCGGCACTTCGGCGCCGGGCTCGCCATCCCGGTGATCGATACCCTCCTGTTGGCCCGTCAGGGCTTCGAGCGCCGTCACCTGCACCACGGCCCGGGCGAGTTGCGCCTGGACGCCCTGCGCGGTCGCTATCACCTGCCGCGCTACCACGCCCACCACGCCCTGATCGACGCGCTGGCCACCGCCGAGCTGCATTCGGCCCTGTGCCAGGATCGGGTCTCGCCCAAGGGGCGGTTGCCGTTGCGGGATCTGTTGTCGGTGCTGTGAGGGTGACCTGGGGCGTCGCGCCGAGGTCGGGGTCAGCGCCAGAGGGTCGCCTTCAGGCGCTAAAGCCTGTCACCTATACCCCCTCTGCCTTCGCCGGCATCACCCGCTGGCTGATGCTCTCGCGCAGGGAGAGCAGGGCGGGGATGACGAACAGCACCAGCAGGGTGGAGTAGCCCAGGCCGAAGGCGATCGAGGTGGCCATCGGGATCAGGAACTGGGCCTGTAGCGACGTCTCGAACAGCAGCGGCGTGAGCCCGCCGATGGTGGTCAGCGAGGTCAGCATGACCGCGCGCAGGCGCTTCACGGCGGCCTGTTCGAGCGCCTCGTCGACCGACAGCCCGGCGGCGAGCTGGTCGCGGTAGAAGGCCACCAGGATGATGGCGTTGTTGACCACGATCCCCGACAGGCCGAACAGGCCGAACAGCGACAGGATGGTCAGCTCGATACCCATCGCCCAGTGGCCGAAGATCGCACCGACCAGTCCGAACGGGATCACGGTCATGACGATCAACGGCAGGGTCCAGGCCGAGAACACCCAGACCAGCACGATGTACATCAACGCCAGTCCCAGGTAGAGGCCGAACGTCATGTCGGCCATGGTCTCGCGCTGGTCGGACTGACGGCCCTCGAAGCTGAAGTCGATGCCGTGACGGCTGGCGAGCTCCGGCAGGGCGTCGTCCTGTAGCGAGGAGCGCAGGTTCTCGGCGTTGGCCACGTCGCGGTCGATCTCGGCGGAGACCTCCACGGCCCGGACACTCTCGGCATGCCGGATGGCCTCGAAACCACGTTGCGAGCCCAGTTCGACCACCTGCCCGAGCGGCACGAAAGCCCCGTCACCGGTGCGGATGCTCAAGTCCTCGAGCGAGCCGATGTGGCGTCGTTCCTCGCGAGGCAGGAGCACACGCACCTCGATCTCGTCGGAACCGGACTGGTAGATCTGGCTCAATGCCCCGTCGTAGGCCGCGCGCAACTGGTTGCCCACATCGGCCGTGGTCAGGCCGAGCGCCCGGCCCTGGGCGTTGACCTTGAAGGTGATCTGCTGTCGCCCGTAGGGCAGGTCGTCGGTCACGTCGACGACCCCGGGGACCGCCTTGAGGGTCTCGGTAAGCGAGATGGCCGCGGATTTCAGCTCCTCGGTGGTGCCGCCCTTGAGACGCACGGTAAGATCCGAGCCCGGCGGGCCGCTCTGACGCGAGCTGATCGAGAAGTTCTCCATGCCGGCCGGTTCACGCGTGTTGTCCTTCCAGGCGCGGATGAACTCGGCGTTGCGGGTCTCGCGCGCATCCGGCTCGACCAGCTCGATCAGCATCGAGCCCAGCTGGTCGCCCTGGGTGCCGCTTTCCTCGCCGATGGTGCCCCCGGTGCGCGTGATCGCGGTCTGGACCAGCTTCTCCCCCAGTTCCTCCTCGGTCTCGGCGAGGCTGCGTTCCAGTTCGTCCATGAACGCGGCCGTTTCCTCGCGGTCGGTCCCCGCGACAAAGGTGGCGTTGGCGTAGACGATCTGGGATTCCGGGGTCGGGAAGAAGGTGAAGCCGAGCCGCCCGCCGGCGAGCAGCCCGACGGCCAGGATCAGGGTGGCGACCGCCGTGGCCAGGGTGACGCCCCGGTTTCCGATCGCGAAGCGCACCGCGGGCCGGAAATAACGTTCGCGGAAATGATGGAAGCCACGATCGAAGCCGTCACGGAAGCGGGCCATCCGGCCGGGGCGACGTTGCTCGGACCGGTCGTCGTCGCGCCTGCCGCTGAACGCACCGCGCAGGTGGCCGGGCAGGACCAGGAAGGCCTCGACCAGCGAGGCGGCGATCACGCAGATCATCACCACCGGGATGTCGCGCAGGATCTGGCCTATGGTGCCGCCGACCACCAGCAGCGGCATGAACGCGGCGATGGTGGTCAGCGACGAGGCCATCACCGGCCAGAACATGCGTCGCGCGGCGCCCTGCGAGGCGAGCAGGGGTGCCTCGCCATGGCGGAAGTGCGCGTCGGCGTCCTCGCCGACCACGATCGCGTCGTCGACGATCACCCCCAGCGCCATGATCAGGGCGAACAGCGAGATCATGTTGATCGACCCGCCGATCAGCCACAGGATCGCCAGCGCGGCCAAAAACGCCGCCGGGATGCCGGCGGCCACCCAGAACGCCACCCGGCCGGGCAGGAACAGGTACAAGAGCACCAGGACCAGGATCAGGCCGCCGGCACCGTTGGTCACCAGCAGGTTTATCCGCTCGCGGATCAGCTGCCACGACTGGTCGTAGGCCTTGATCTGCAGCCCCTCGGGCAGATCCGGGCGGGCTTCGTCGATCCAGTCCTGCAGGGCGCGGGCGGATTCCAGGCTGTCGCCGTGCTCGGCGCGCTGGAGTACCAGCTCGGCGGCGGGCATGCCCTCGTGACGCAGTAGCAGCGAGTCGCGCCGCGGTTCCTGGATGATGCGCGCGATCTGGTCGAGATCCAGCCGGGCCTCCGGGCTGCTGATCACCGACAGGTCGGCGAATTCCAGCGGGCGACGCCGTTGTTCGACGGCGCGTAGTTCGCGCCCGCCATCGGCGCTGGCGAACTCGCCGGCCGGCACGTCGCGCGAGAGGGCGTCGACCGTGTCGGAAAGCTGAGGCAGCGACTGGTCCAGCGCGACCAGCGAGGAAGACGGCACCTCGATCGCGATCTGCTGGTCCGGCACGCCATTGACCGTCACCCGATCGATGCCGCGATCGATCAGCTCGCGCTCGAAGCGATCCACCCAGTGACGCAGCGCGTCTGGGTCGACATCGCCGTAGACCAGCAGCCGGGCCACGGGGTCGAACTTCGGTGCCCGGCTGATCCGCGGGTTTTCGGCATCGGCCGGGAAGTTGCGGAAGGTGTCGACCTGCTCGCGCACGTCGTTGAGCGCGAGCACCGGGTCGGTGCCCTGCAGGAACTCCAGCGTGATGGTGGAAACGCCCTGCGCGGAGGTGGAGGTCATGGTGTCCACGTCCGGCACGGCGCGCAGGCGCTCCTCGAGCGGGTTGGTGATGCCGCGCTCGACGTCTTCGGCCGACGCGCCGCTCCAGACCACCGAGACGGTGACCACGTCGACGGCGAAGTTGGGGAAGAACTGGATGTTCATCCGCGAGATGGCGAAGATCCCGCCGAGAATCATCAGCAGCATCACCAGGTGGGGGGCAACCCGGTGACGGGCGAAACGATCCAGTATGCCGCGCGGTTGGCCTTCGGTCATTCCGTGGCCTCGTCGGCGCCGGTGTTTGCGTTCCCGGAGTCGCCATCCTCCCAGCGCACCCGCAGTCCGTCGACGGCATTGGGTAGCTGGGTGGTGGCCAGCCGGTCGCCGGCGGCCAGGTCCGGGGCGCGGACCAGCAGCATGCCGCGTTCGCCGGTCCCGTCGGTGGCCGGCGAGGTGCGCGCCGATTCGCCCAGTCGCTCGACACGCACCCGCTCGAGTCGCCCGTCGACGATGCGGTAGACGTGATCGTTGCCATACAGGGCGCTGTGCGGAATCGCCACGGCCTGCTCGACCGCCGGCATCTCGAGCTCGACGGTGACGACTTGGCCGGCGCGTAGCGAGTCGTCGGGGTCGACGAAGGCGAACAGGCCGGTGGCCCCCTGGCCGCTGGCCTCGGCGGCGACGCGCTCGAGCGAAAGTACCCGTCCGGTCTCGCGGATCCGGGCCCGTGGCGGATCACCGTCACGGATGGCATCGAGCATCGCGGCGACCCGGCGCGACGGGATCAGGGCGCGCACTTCGAAGCCCTGCCAGGGATAGAACGACATCAGCGTGCTGTTGGCCCCGACCTGGGCGCCGGGGGTGGCCTCGACGTTGCCGACCATCCCGTCGGCCGGGGCATCGAACCGGGCGCGTTCCAGGTCCCGCTCGGCTGCCAGGACGTCGGCTTCGGCCGCGTCGCGTCGCGCCTCCAGACCGGCCAGGGCGGAGTCGAAGGTCGACAGGCGCTCGCGCAGGTTGTTGAGCGACAGGCGTGCCTGACTGAGCGTGTCGCGGGCGTTATCGACGTCCGCCTGCGAGGCGAGGTTGCGTTCGCGCAGGTCGCGCGAGCGGGACAGGGCCTTTTCGGCGTTCTCCACGATCTCCTGTTCCAGGGTCAGCGCCTGCCGGTCGGATTCGTGCCGGGCCTCGGCCTCGCGGATCTGGGCCTCGAGGTCGGCCAGATTGGCTTGCGCCCGAGACAGGGCCGGCTGAAAATCCCGTTCATCGAGTTCGACCAGCCGGTCTCCTGCCCGCACCGATTGACCGTCCTCGACCGGTACCGCGGCGATACGGGCAGGCAGCGGGGCGTTGATCGACAGCCGGTCGGGATTGGCGACTTCGCCGTGCAGCGTCAGGACGGGATGGTGGCGGCCGGGCTCGACCGTGGTGGTTTCGACCAGCCAGGCACGCTCCTCGGCTTCGGGGCGCTCGGCCTCCGGTCCACTGGCCTTGAGCGCGAGGAACGCCCCGATGGCGATCGCCAGGATCAGCAGGGGAAGCAGAAGTCGAAACAACCAGTGCCGCGGACGGGAGGAGGGAGTCGGGGTGTCGGATGGTTGCATGGGCTTCCGCTGGTCCTTGGTGCAGGCAACAAGACGGACGTGACCGGGACGCGGTTCACGAAATCGGGCGTCGGGATGATAGCAAATCGTGTCGGGATTTTCGTGGTTCGATTAATAAAGGATAAGGAAAACTGATATATGCCGATGCCTCAGGGCTTGCCCAGCATGGCACGGATCGCACTCATCGCCTCGGCGGCGGTGGCCCGGCTTTCCTCTTCGCTCTTCTGCACCCCGATGCCTTCCCAACGCAGCAGGTCGGCCTCGACCTCCTCGAGGAAACGGCTGGGCTGGATGTCGCGCCACTGGCCGTAACGTCGCCGCCGGCGGGTCAGGGTGAAGGTCAGGCTGCGCTGCGCGCGGGTGATGCCGACGAAGCACAGCCGGCGCTCCTCGGCCAGGCGCTCGTCTTCCTGGCAGTCCTGGTGGGGCAGCAGATCCTCTTCCATGCCGGTGAGATAGACATGCGGGAACTCCAGGCCCTTGGCCGCGTGCAGGGTCAAGAGGCGCACGGCGTTGTCGTCCTGGTCGCGGGTCTTCTGCTCGAGGATGCCCAGCAGGCTCATCTTCTGCACCAGCTCGGTGAGCGACAGCGACTCGCCGGACTCGTTGTCGACCGCGATCCGCTCGGTCCACTCCAGCCAGTCCTGCAGGTTGGTCCAGCGACGCTCGGCGGCCTTGGCGCTGTTTTCCTGCTCGCGCAGGTAGCCGAAGTAGTCGATCTCCTCGAGCAGACCGCGCATCGCCTCGGCCGCCGGCTGCTCGTCCATGCGCGCGCGGCTGGCCTCCAGCCAGTCGAGGAACTGGGTCAGCTGGTGATGCACGCGGGTATCGAGCCGCTGCGCGGCCGTTACCGAGCGCGCGGCGGCGGCGAGATGGACATGGCGCTCGCGGGCGATCTGGCCCAGCCGCTCCAGGGTGGTCGGCCCGATGCCGCGCCGCGGGGTGTTGATGATGCGCAGCAGGGCGGCATCGTCGGACGGGTTGGCCATCAGGCGCAGGTAGGCCATGGCGTCCTTGACCTCGGCGCGCTCGAAGAACGACTGGCCCCCGGTGAGGACGTAGGGGATCGAGAGCTTGCGCAGCTGCTGCTCGATCAGGCGCGCTTGGTGATTGCCACGAAACAGGATCGCGAAGTTGCGGTAGGCCGAGTCGTCCTTGAAGTGCCGGTGCAGGATGTCGGTCGCGATGCGCTCGGCCTCGTCCTCGGCGGTATCGCAGACCAGAACCCGGTGCGCCTCGCCGGGGCCGACCGCGCTCCACAGCGTCTTGGGTTGCGTGGTCGGGTCGTTGGCGATCAGCTGGTTGGCCGCCGCGAGCACGGTGTTCACCGAGCGGTAGTTCTGCTCGAGCTTGACGGTGGTCAGATCGGGGAAGTCGCGCGCGAGATGCGAGAGGTTCTCCGGTCGCGCGCCGCGCCAGGCGTAGATCGACTGGTGGTCGTCGCCCACGGCGGTCAGCCGGCCGAGCTTGCCCACCAGCAGGCGCACCAGCTCGTACTGGCTGGCGTTGGTGTCCTGGTACTCGTCCACCAGCAGGTAGCGCACCCGGTTCTGCCAGCGTTCTCGCGCCTCGGGGTCGTCGCGCAACAGCTCGACCGGGCGCTTGATCAGGTCGTCGAAATCCAGCGCGTTGCAGGCGGTCAGCTGACGGGCGTAGTCGCTGTACAGGGACGCGCAGGCCGCCTCGACCTCGTCGGCACTGCCATCGGCCGCCTGGCTCGGCGTGAGCAGGTCGTTCTTCCACTGCGAGATCTGCCACTGCGCCTCCTTGGGCTCGAGCATGCCGGCGGCCGACTCGTTCTGCTGCAAGAGCGATTTGATCAGGTTGAGGCTGTCCTCGGCATCCAGCACGGTGAAGCCCGGGCGCAGGCCGAGGGTGCGGATCTCGCGGCGGATCAGGTTGAGTCCGAGAGTGTGGAAGGTCGAGATATTCAGCCCGCGCCGGCGTTCGGCGGGCAGGCGCTGGCCGATGCGCTCGCTCATCTCGCGGGCAGCCTTGTTGGTGAAGGTCACCGCCCAGATGCCGCGGGCGGGCGTGCCCTTGGCCTCGATCAGGTGGACGATCTTCTCGACGATCACGCGCGTCTTGCCCGACCCCGCGCCGGCCAGCACCAGCAGCGGCGAGTCGATGTGCCGCACGGCGGCCTGTTGTTGTGGATTCAGCCCTTGCATGGTGCGACCGGCGGGCGGTGGTGTCGGGCGGTGGCTGCCTCGAGCAGGGCGGCGGTGAGGATCAGCGCCCCACCGGTCCACACATGCGCCCCGTGGATGCGGTCGCCCAGCCAGGTGGCCGAGGCGACCGCCACCAGCAACTCGAGGGTCATCAGGATGGCGGTACGCGAGGCGGGCAGGCGCTCGACGGCGTACTGGGTGGCCAGCACGGCCGCCAGCAGCATGGTCGCGCCGTAGAGCGCGCTGCTGGACACGGCGGAGAGCGTCGGCACCACGCCGAACTCGTCCGAGACCGCCCAGGCGATCAGCCCGAGCGCCACCGTCGAACCCTGCATCAGGCTGAGCTTGATCGGGATGGGCTGCTCGTGGAGAAAACGGAACAGGGTGTTGGCGCCGGCCAGCGAGAATCCGGCGATCAGGGCGAACCAGTCGGCCGGGTACAGGCCGTCGGCAAAATCGGGACCCAGGATCAGGAAGGCGCCTGCCAGGGCGCTGATCACCGCCAGCACCCGCGCCGGGCTTAGCGGTTCCTTGAGGAAGAACCGCCCGAACAGCACCCCCCAGGCGGGGATCAGGAAGAACAGCATCATCGAACGCACGACGTCGCCGTAGACCATCGCCATGGTGAAACCCACCCCCGAGACGCCGGCGGCGAAGGCGAGCAGGGCGAGCCACTCCCAGTTCAGGCGCGTGATCGGCGGGCGCGACGGCTCGTGCCACGCCCGCCAGGCGAACGGCAGGACGATCAGCCACTGCGCGGCGTAGGCGACCACGGTGAGCAGGATCGGGCCGATGCCCAGCGAATGGGCGTATTTCAGCCAGATCCAGGTCAGGCCCCACAGGGTGGAGCCCGACATCAGGATGAGCGTGGGCGGCACACGCTCGCCCGCTGTCATCGCGGGCGTCACGTCAGGCGCGCCGGGACCGTCGGGCGGTGGCTCGGCGCATCACGAGCCGTCGACCCACACCCGCGCGTTCTCGAACAGGCGCAGCCACGGGCCGCGATCGGTGGTCGTATCCTGTTGGTCGGCCGACCAGCGTGCCGGCTTCCAGGAAAACTGGCTGGCCCGCCAGACGCGCTCGGGGTGCGGCATCATGATGGTGAAGCGCCCGTCCTCGGTGGTAAAGCCGGTCTCGCCGCCGGCCGAACCGTTGGGGTTGGCCGGGTAGTTTTCGGTGGCGATGCCGTGGCCGTCGACGTAGCGCAATGCCGTGAAGGCCTGCTCGGCGTCCTCCGGGCGGCGGTAGGCCACCCGACCCTCGCCGTGGGCGACGGTGATCGGCAGGCGCGAGCCGGCCATGCCCGCGAGCAGGACCGACGGCGACGGCGGGATCTCCACCAGCGACAGCCGCGCCTCGAACTGTTCGGAGCGGTTGCGCAGGAACCGCGGCCAGTGGGTCGCGCCCGGGATCAGGTCGGCCAGCTGCGAGAACATCTGGCAGCCGTTGCACACGCCCAGGCCGAAGGTGTCGTCACGCTCGAAGAACGCCTGCATGGCCTCGCGCGCACGGTCGTTGTAGCGGATGGCGTGCGCCCAGCCCGAGCCGGCACCGAGCACGTCGCCGAAGGAGAATCCGCCACAGGCGACCAGCCCCTTCATGTCGGTCAGATCGTGGTGGCCGGCGATCAGGTCGGCCATGTGCACGTCGACGGCCTCGAAGCCGGCGGCGGTAAAGGCCGCGGCCATCTCGACCTCGCCGTTGACACCCTGTTCGCGCAGGACCGCGATGCGCGGGCGGCTGCCGGTGGCGATCATCGACGCGGCGACCGACTCGCTGACATCGAAGCTGGCCTCGCTGCCGGCCAGTTGCGGGTCGTCGAAGTCGGTCGCCGCGGCATAGGCCTGCTCGGCGGTGGCTGGATTGTCGCGCAGGGCGCTCATGTGGAACGAGGTGGCCGACCAGATCGCCTTGAGATCGGCCAGCGGACGATCGATCACGGTCTTGCCGCGCCAGTCGACGTGCACCTGGCGTTCGGCGGTCGCCCGGCCCAGCTCGACCAGGGCCTCGCCCAGGCCGGCGGCCTCGAACTGCTCGCGCACGAAATCGGCATCGCCCGCCTTGACCTGGAAGACCGCGCCGACTTCCTCGGCGAACAGCCCGGCCATCGGGTCGCCGCCGAGATCGTCGATGGACAGGTTCAGGCCGCAGCGTCCGGCGAAGGCCATTTCCAGCAGGGTGGTGATCGCCCCGCCGTCGCTGCGGTCGTGGTAGGCGGTGAGATACCCCAGGCGGTTGAGTTCCTGGATCAGGTCGAAGAAGGCCTTGAGCGGTGCCGCGGCGATGTCCGGGGTGGTCGAGCCGGTGGCGTTGTACACCTGGGCCAGCGCCGAGCCGCCCAGCCGGTTCTGGCCGAGCCCGAGGTCGACCAGGAACAGGCGGTTGTCGACGTCGGAGACCAGCTCCGGGGTCAGGGTGCGGCGCACGTCGCTGACCGGGGCGAAGCCGGTGACCACCAGCGAGACCGGCGAGGTGACCGTCTTCTCGCTGTGGCCGTCCTGCCAGCGGGTCTTCATCGACAGCGAGTCCTTGCCCACCGGGATGGCTATACCCAGCGCCGGGCAGAACTCCATGCCGACGGTGCGCACGGTGTCGAACAGGCGCGCGTCCTCGCCCTCGTGGCCGCAGGCGGCCATCCAGTTGGCCGAGAGCTTGATACGGTCGGTGCCGTCGATGGCGGTGCCGGCGAGGTTGGTGACCACCTCGGCCACCGCCAGGCGCGCCGAGGCCGGGGCGTCGAGCAGGGCGACCGGGGCGCGCTCGCCCATCGCCATCGCCTCGCCGTGATGGTGATAGAAGTCGGTGGCGGTCACCGCGCTGTCGGCCACCGGCACCTGGGCCGGGCCGACCATCTGGTCGCGGGCGACCAGGCCGCCGACCGAGCGGTCGCCGAT
>NZ_JBKHFB010000040.1:0-15834 GCF_046540515.1 Guyparkeria sp. | reverse complement strand
CGTACATGTCGGCCGGACCGCTCACCTGGTACTGCTTGCCCTGGGTGTAGGAACGGCCGGTGTTGCCCTGGTTCTGGACGAATTCCGCATCGATCCGCCCGCCCTCCTCCTCGCGGGCCGAGGCGTAGCCCAGTTCGTAGTCGATGGTCCAGTCGTCGATGCGGTTCTCGCCGCCCACGATCGCCGAGAAGATCGTCTGGGTCTCTTCGCGGAACTTGATGTCCTTGCCGTGCTCGACTCCTTCGCTGGCGATGCCGGTCTCGGTGTCGAGGAAACCGTCCTTGAAGGCATCCTCGAAGGTGTACTGGTTGCGACGACGGGTCTCGGTGTCCTTGAAGTCGCTGTAGAGCGTGCGCAGGTAGTACTCGTTGTCGTCGTCCGGACGGAAATCGACGTTGAAGGCCAGGCCGGCGCGCTCGCGATCGACGACGTAGGCGCGCTGCTCGAGCTGCTCGGGGTAACGCTCGCCGGTCGCCGGGTCGAGAATCCAGCCGCCGTCGGTCTCCATGTTGTCCGAGCCGAGCTGGCGATCCTCGTAGGTGGTGCCGATGGCGATGCCCAGATTGTCCTTGCCGCCGCCGACGCTGAAGATGTCGGAGACCGAACCGCCGACGCGCGGGCTCCACTCGTCCCGCAGCTCGTTGTAGCCGCCCTCGACGCGGGCGTTACCGCCGAAGCCGTCGCGGTCGAAGGCATTGAGGGTCTTGACCTCGATGTTGCCGCCGATCGCGTCGCCGTCCATGTCCGGGGTGATCGTCTTGGAGACTTCCAGGCCTTCGATCAGGTCGGAGGGGATCACGTCCAGCGCCACCTGGCGGGCATCGTTCTCGGCCGACGGCACGCGCATGCCGTTGATCGAGACCGTGTTGAGGTTGGCGTTCAGGCCGCGGATGGAGACGAAACGCCCTTCGCCCTGGTCACGCTGCAGTTGCAGGCCGGGCAGACGCTGCAGTGCCTCGGCCGGGTTCTGGTCGGGGAACTCGCCGATCTCCTCGGAGGCGACGATGGTCTTGACGCTGGTCGAGGCACGCTGACGGTTGATCGCGCGCGCCTGCCCGGCGAGCTGACCGGTAACCTCGATCGCGTCCAGGTTGTCGGCGCCCAGCGTCAGTTGAGCGGTGATCAGGCCATCTTCCTCAACCGTGACCGTCTCGCGGGTCTCGCCCATGCCGATGTAATCCACCACCAGCGTGTACTCGCCGGGGGTCACGTCCGAGAACTGGAAACGGCCGTTGGCGTTGGTGTAGGTCTCACGACCCGCTTCCATCAGGCGCACGCGCGCGCCCTCGAGCGTGGTGTTGCTTGACGCTGAACGCAGTTCGCCGCGCACGGTGCCGTCGTCGGCAAGGACATAGGCCGGAGCGGCGAGAGTGGACATGGCCAGCGCACATGCGGCGGCCAGGCGGCTGTACCGCAGGTGGGTTGGTTGAGACATGAGGCAAGCTCCCGATTGATTGGTTTTTTGACTGATAAGGCGTCGCCAAGGAAACGACGCGGGAAGCCTAGGTGTGGCCCATGACAGGTGGATCACGGACCCATAACCAATCGGTGTCGATCTGGTGACTTTCTTTCAGCACGGTTGCGATGCCATGAATTCATGACGCCGCCACGAAAGCGGCGGCAGGGGAAAGGTGATCGACGACCAGGTGCCGATCCGTGGGACGGGTCATTGACCCAGCGCGTCGAGCACCTCGTCCCGACGGATCACCTTGCAGTTCCGGTTGGTCTCGGGCATCAGTTTGCGGCCGTCCTGGAACACGAGCAGGCCGCCCGGACAGATATCGCCCAGTGCCGCCGGTGTGCCATCGAGCCCATCGGGCTCCGATGCACAGTCGAGCAGGCTCAGGTTAGACGTTGGCTTCAGGCTAGTCGTGACAGAGACAGAGCGCGTCCGGGGGTGAAGTCGGGCGACGCAAAGCCGGAAACCGCGGCCTCGCTGAACACCCCGTTCGATGCCGTGGACACCGCCGACTGCCCGGCCGGGTCCTCGATGGTCGCGACCACGACGGAGCGTCCACCCGGCCATTGCACCGCCACCGCACTGCCCGGGGCATTGCCCGGGCTGGGCTCGGTTTTCAGGGCCGCCACGAGTACAAGAGCAAGGGCAAGACGTCCGGCGGGCTCACGATCTGACGACATGAGCACTCCCGGGCTCATGTGGCCCGGAGAGGAACGGTTCCCGCCCATGGCAGGTGACGCGGTCGTGTCGCACAGACGACAGACAACGACGGTGTCACGGCCTTGTCATGCCGGCCGGTCACCGTCGATCACCCCTCGCCTTTCATGGAGACGCTCGATGTCGCGAACGCCGTTTCTCGCCATTGCCCTGATCGCCGGCTTCGTCCCGACGATCGCGGCCGACGACACCTTCCCCGTCGACCGACTGGTCGCCATCGGCGATCAGTTGCAGCACTTCGGTTTTGGTCACGTCACCGAACTGGAGGCCGAGTCGGCGAATCGCGCGACCGCGGAGGGCTGGCGTCACCCCGAATGGCACTCGGAACTGACCTGGAGCATCGAGACCGGCCAGGGGCTGAAAGAGGAACTGGAATACGGCATCGACGCGCCATGGGGCATCGCCCCGACGGACATCCGCCACCTGGTCGACTGGATGACGCGCGCCGACAAGCCCGCTCGCATCGAATCGCTGGAAATCGACCGCGACGGGACGGTCGAACTCGAGGGCGAGGATCATCAGGGCGAATCACGGACGTGGCGCGCCCGTCTCGAGGCCTTTCACGACCGGCGCTGACGACCGGCCCGGCCGGCGCGCCGATCAGTCGTCCAGCACGATTTCCCGGTAACGGTTCCTGCCCGACCCGCCATCCGAGCCGGCATCGAAGACGTAGCCGTAGACGCTCGTCCCGTCGCGGCTCAGCCGCGCCCCGCGCACCCACTGGGCCCTCACCCCTTCGGTCTGGCGGACCGGCGAGGACCAGTTGCCGTCGGGAGCGCGCCGGGTGTGGAAGACCTGACGCGATCGCTCGTCGATGAACAGCAGGTGCAGGGTCTCGCCGTCGGCGATCGCGTCCGCGCCGGTCTGGTCGGCATCCACCGCGTTCTGGACCACCGCCCGATCGCTGACCGGCACGGCGGGATTCAACGGCCCGTGATCGACGCTGCGCCGCTCCTCGAGGATGCCGGAATCCAGGCGATAGACGATGCTGACGGTATTGCTCTCGGGCAGGTACACCAGGGGCAGTATCGAGCCGACATCCTCGCTGTCGCTGCCCAGGCCTCTCGCCACCTGCTCACGCGGGGTGAGTTCGCCGTCAGCCTCGAGCCGCCGATACCACGCGCTGCCGTCGCTGCCGGTATAGGCCAGGTGGATGACGTCATCCGCGCCCCTCACCAGCATCGGCCCGGAGAGGTTCGGCGACACGTCCGCGTCGATCACTCGTTCTTCGCCCCATCGGCCATCGGGTGAGCGGATCGCCAGGTGGATCTTCTCGGGGCCGCCGTACACGACCACGATGCTGCCGTCCGAACGCACCGCGATGTCGGCCACCTGGGTGGGCGGCTCGATCGGCGAGGCGATCCGCTCATCCCGGATCGACCAGGTGTCCGGGCTTGTCGGATGATCCGCGGTGCGAAAGGCGTGGTACCAGACGTCGTCCGAGGTCTGGTGGACCATGTGAATGGTGTCGCCGACCAGGACCGAGCCGAAGCCCTCCAGGTCGCCCGTCGCCGGCCGGTGATCGCCATCCACCTCCCGCCACGTCCTGCCCGAATCGCTCGACTTGACCGTCATCAGCACATTGAAGGTTTCCGCCGGCTCGATCAGGAAATACAGGTCGCCGTTGTCGGCCTGCCAGGGTCCGATACGGGCCGGCGTCTCGACGAAGGTGCCGCCGACATGACCGTCCGGCACGTCCAGCGTCAGCCTCGGCAGGTCGACAGCCTCGACCGGCTGGCCGTCGGCATCGCCCATTCGAAACTCGAACACGTCACCCGCCCGGTTCATCACCGGGCCGTCGGCAAAGCGGCGGATGACCAGCGGCCATTCCCACTCGCTCTGCCCGATCTCGCGCGGGGATGACGGCGTCCGATCGGCAAAGCTGATCCCGGCACCACCCGTGAACGGCGCATCGGAACCCGCCAGCAGATCGGTCGTTTCCTCACCATGGCGATAGCCCTCGCTGGCGATGACGCTGACACGTGGTGTCGCCGGTTCGCCCTCGATCGCGAAGCTGCGAAACCCGGCCACGCCACCGTCCGGCACGCGGAAGCCCAGCCCGGCCGGATCGAGCGCGACGTCCGCCTCGACCGGCAGGAGCAATGCCTGGTCGCCACGCTCGACCTCGATGACCAGGCCGTCCTCCTCGCCGATCACCTTCAGCTCGAACCAGCGCTGCGGGTCGAATTCCAGCCGGCCCTCGGCCAGGCGGGATTCGACCCCATCGGCCACGCGCCGTACCGAAACGACGCCGGCAGGATCGACATGCGCGAGGTGATAGTTCTCCGGATCGTGATAGTCGAAGACCAGGCCCGCGCCCGACGGGTCGCCCGACATCAATCGCATCTCGGTAGCGAACTCGGCCGGACCCCAGTGCGTGTCCTGTCGGCCCAGTGCCAGCACCTCGCCGGCCTCGCCGCTCGCGCGCAGATACGGGCTATCCTCACGCGCCACGCTCAGGGCGGTCCCGTCACCGCGATCGAGACGCCACCCCTCGGACGGCCCGGTCAGCTCGGTTCCCTCGAAACCGCGGATCGAAACCCGGCCCTCCTCGAATCCGATCTCGACGAGTTTTTCCGGCTTGGGAAAATTCTCGGCCCCGACCGGCTGCCATTCCCCGCCATTGCGACGGGACTGGAGCTGGAATGATGGCTGGTCGGGACCGACCGACGAGGTTTCCAGCTCGAACCGCAGGCGGAAAGGCGCATCCGCGTCGACAGTGACGTTCTCGTTCGCTTGCCCGGCCCAGCCCGCGTCGGCATTCAGATCGGCACTCGCATCCGAACGGACCCGAAAGGCACTCTGCTGGGTTACGGGCGGTTCAGCGTCGGCGTGAACGGACGGGTCGCTGCTGTCGCAACCGGCGGTCATGGACACGGCGCCCGCCAGGAGCAGGCAGGCGGCGAGGGGAATGGGCAAATGCGTTGCGCGGTGGCGTGTCATGGGCGGATTGTTCATTGTCGTCTTGTCAGTTGGCACCCCCCCTTTTGCCCGCTCGGCGGGACCATCATGAGGGAGGCAGCAAGGCCGAAGGGCCTTGTTTAAAGGGCAGGATGGAAACGGTCCGGCCCGCCGACCGGCGGACCGAGCCGCGGCCGGACTAGCCGGCCAGGTCGAAGCGATGCGTGAAGCGCGGATCGGTGTCGGTGTCGTCACCGGCGCGGTAGGTCTCGATACGCACCTCGCCGTCGGTCATGACGCTGACCAGGTGGAAGTACGGGGTGTGGCGGGTCTTGTCGGGCACCTTGGTGCGTTCGAGCGCCGGCACGTGGACATGCTGGACCCCGTCGACCTCGCGGAAGGCGGTCAGCCGCTCGATGTCCACGTGCAGATCACCCGAGAACACCGCGACCAGGTTGTCCTGGCCCAGCACGTTCTCGATGTCCGGGTGGTTGATGCCCTTGTCACCGCCCTCGGGGATCACGCCCACCGGCGTGCCGTGCGTGAACAGGAAGACCGGCTTGGGCGCGAGCGCCTCGATCTGTGCTTCGACCCAGGCCAGTCCCTCGTCCGTGAAGTCGCGACCATCGCGATCCGGCGTGGCGAACACCAGCGCGACCTCGTCGCGCTCGACCACGTAGCGCGGCGAATCGATACTCGGCTGGTCGACGCTCCAGCGATTGGCGTATTGCAGGAAGCGGCGCTCGGTGGAACCGAACTCCTCGTTGCCCATGATCGGATAGAACGGACGTTCCAGGCGGGAGAGCACGGCGGTGACCGCGTCGTACTGGATCATGGTGCCCTTGTGCGGGATGTCGCCGATACCGGCGACGAAGTCGATCCGACCGGACTCGGCCAGGCGGTTGACGTGATCGACGGCACGGGCGAGCCCGGGGAACTGCGCGTACGGCTTGGGCTCGGCATCCCCGAGCACGGCGAAACGCAGGGCCGGGCTCCGTTCGCCCTCGCCCGTCGCGGATTTCCCGGCCGAGCCGCTGCCGGACATGGCCACCGGCAGGGCAGCCGGCAGGCGCATGGCACCGGCCATCACGTCGAAGACACTGGTATTGTCCACGTAGCTGCCGTCCCAGTCATAGGGCTTGCCCTTGCCCCAGAGACGGGCGGCGAAATCGTCGTGACGGGACACCGCCTGGAATGCCTCGGCACCCCGGCCGATGGCCCACAGCGGCACCAGTTCGTTGGTGTGCTTGCCCGAGGCGAACTGGTAGCCCGGCAGGTTGCCCTCGCCCCGATCCTGTACGGCGCGGAATCGCTCGAAGCGATCCTCGGCGGGATCGAAGCGAGCCGCCTCGACCGCTGCCTCGTCGTCGACCGATGCGGCCACCGGACCGCCCTGCCCGTTGGTGAAGGTGCCCTCACCCCAGATGCCGCCGGTCTCGTGGTCGGCGGTGACGATCAGCAACGTCTCGTCCCAGGAGCTGTTCTCCTCGACCCAGTCGACCACCGCCGCCACCGCCGCGTTGAAGGCCTGCTGCTCCTCGATGAAGCGCGGCATGTCGTTGTCGTGCCCCATCCAGTCGACCGCGCCGCCCTCCACCATGAGGAACAGGCCCTCGTCGTCGCGCGACAGTACTTCCAATGCTCCGCGGGCCATGGTGGCCAGTTCCGGCACGTTGGGAACGAACGCCATGCCAGAGGGAGTGTTCGGATCGGCCGGCTGATAGGCACGCCGCGCCTGAGCGGTGCGATGGGTCTGGAAGATGCCCACCAGCTTTTCGGGCACGTCCCGCCCGGCGGCCAGCGCCTCGAAGTCCTCGCGGGCGTCGATGAAGGCGTAGTCGTTATGCCGCCCGGCGACCAGCGCGTCCCAGGTCTCCCGCCCGCCGACGAAGCGGTAACGCTCGTCTTCCGGCTCGTCGACGCGACGGCCGTCGTTGTCGAACGCCGGATGCCCGGAACCCATCAGCACGTCGACGCGACCGTCGACCATCTCGTTGAAGATCTCGGCGTAGTTGTCGCGCGACAGGTTGTTCGACCAGGCGGAGGCCGGGGTGGCGTGCGAGGCCATCACGCTGCTGACGATGCCCACGGCGCGCCCGCTCTCGTCGGCCAGCTGGCCGATGGGCGTGAAGGCCGCCTCGCCGCGCCAGTCGACGTTGATACGACCGTTGCGGGTCTTCTTGCCGCTGTGCAGCGCCGTGCCCGCCGCGGCGGAGTCGGTGTAGGTGGTATAGGTGCGCGCCACCGGGGCGAAATCGTTCTCGAAGGTCGCCTCGAAGCGCTGCCAGCGGGTGGCCGCGTCATAGCCCTGCGCCATGGCAGCCGCTGCCGGTTCCCGCTTGCCAAGGAACTCGCCACGCTCGTCCACCGGGTTGAGCGACCAGGTAGCCTGCCCGACCAGCACGGGTGTCGTGCCGTCGGGACGCGCCACCTGGTAGGGCTGCTCACCGGCCACGCCGGCATGGTAGTCGGCGGCCAACCAGCCGTTGAAACCGATGCCGTCGGCGATCATCAGGATCACGTTCTTCGCCGGGGTCTCGTCCGCCATGGCGGCAGGCAGGAAAGACAGCGAGAGGACGGCGGCAATCAACCAGCGCCGAGTCAGGACATGAGAGGGCATCGTGTCGGGTTCCGTGGACATGGAGCCGACATTCGACCGTGACAATCTTTCCGGATGATCACGCCAGCATGACAGTTCGATCTCGCGACGGAGAGGCGCCCGAAGCAACCCCCCGAGAAAGCGCCCCGAAGCGGCCAGCAATACCCGCACACGAAAAAGGCCCGTCGCGACTGCGACGGGCCTTTCCCTGCCTGTATGGCGTCCCCAAGGGGATTCGAACCCCTGTTACCGCCGTGAAAGGGCGGTGTCCTAGGCCTCTAGACGATGGGGACCTGATTGGCGCGCCCGGGAAGATTCGAACTCCCGACCTTCTGGTTCGTAGCCAGACGCTCTATCCAACTGAGCTACGGGCGCTTTGGCTCCCCGAGCTGGACTCGAACCAGCGACCCAGTGATTAACAGTCACTTGCTCTACCAACTGAGCTATCGGGGAATACGTCTCGCGACGTGGGGCGGCATATTAATGATCCACCCCGGGGTCGTCAACACCCGCGGGCAGAAAAATGCGCCCATGAGCGCCCTTCCGGCCCTTCGCTTGAAAGACGGCCAGGCCCGTCGGCGACACGAAAGCGTCAATGCCGCAGCCCGCGCGCCACAACGAAAGCGGCCCGGCAGTGCCGGGCCGTTCTCGTCATACGCCGGTCTCGTTGGCCTCACACGGCCTACGGCAGGGCGTGACCGTCAACGGGCGAATCAGAGAAACTCGAGTTCCTCGGCGACCGCCTCGGCCCCCTTGCGGGCGCACATCTCGTCGGTCTCCCCGGACGGGGCGCCCGAGACGCCGATCGCACCGTAGGCCTTGCCGCCGCCCTCGATGACCACACCGCCGGCGCCAAACATGAGACCGGGCACGTGGCCGAGGCCACCTTCGCCACGATCCTCGATGGCCGAGGTCGGCGAGTTGAACGACATGGCCGTGTAGGCCTTGAGCTTGGAGATACGGAGCGTCAGGTCCGGGGCCAGCACGTCGCGCAACACGACCTGCTCGTTGCCGCCCCGGTCCACGACCGTCACCCCTACCTGGATGCCCTCGTCCCGGCAGGCCTCGATGGTGGCTTGCGCGGCCTTGAGGGCCATTTCCATCGACAGGCGGTCGACGCTCACGGTCACCGGCTGGTCGGACTGAGCCATGGCGGCATTGCCGGCCAGTGCCAGGCCGGTGGCGAGCACCGCGTTACGGATCGCGTTCTTCGTGAATTGCATGGGATTCCCCTATTGAATTGGCTTGGTGGTTGTCGTCGTATCGGGTTCTGTCGACCCTTTCTGGCGTGACTGGTCCGGCTTACGCCGGACCCAGGCTGGGGTAGTCGATATACCCCTTTTCCCCTCCACCGTAGAAGGTCGAGGTGTCGGGTTCATTGAGCGGTGCGTCGAGACGGAAGCGCTCGACCAGGTCCGGATTGGCGATGAACGGCACGCCGAAGGCCACCGCGTCCGCACGGCCGGCCTCGATATCGCGCTCGGCACGCGCCTGGTCGTACTGGTAGTTGCGGATCACCGGGCCGTCGAACAGCGGCACCAGATCGGCCAGATCGAAGGCCGGGCCGGCCTCGCCGGGGGCGTCCTCGCCCATCCCCGCGATGTGGAGGTACGCCAGCCCGAAGGCGTTGAGCTCACGCACCACGTAGGAAAAGGTGCCCCAGGGATCGCTGTCGTACATGCCGTTGAACGGCTGCAGCGGCGAGAGGCGCACCCCGGTCCGGCCGGCGCCGGCGACGGCGATCACCGCGGCCAGCACCTCGCGCAGCAGCCGCATGCGATTCTCCAGGGTGCCGCCGTAGCGATCGCTGCGCTTGTTGGTGCCGTCCCGAAGGAACTCGTCGATGAGATAACCGTTGGCCGCGTGGACCTCGACGCCATCGAAGCCGGCGGCCAGGGCCCGTTCGGTGGCCCGGGCATACGCCTCGACCAGCTCGGGAATCTCTTCTGTCTCGAGTGCACGCGGCGTCTCGAAGGGTTTCTTCTCGCCGGAGGGGACATAGCCCTCGCCGTCGATGGCGATCGCGGACGGTGCCACCGGCAGCTTGCCCCCCGGCTGGAAATCCGAGTGCGAGACGCGACCGACGTGCCAGAGCTGCAGCACCATCCGCCCGCCGGCGTCGTGCACGGCGCGCGTGATCACCTCCCAGCCGGCCTGCTGCTCGTCGCTGTGAATACCGGGCGTGGCCGGGTAGCCCTGCCCCTCGGGGACCACCTGGGTGGCCTCGCTGATGATCAGCCCGGCACCGGCGCGCTGCCGGTAGTAGGTACACATCATCTCGTTGGGGACATTGCCCGGCAGCGTGGCCCGACACCGGGTCAGCGGCGCCATGATGACGCGGTTGGGCAGGGAAAGATCACCAAGGGCGATCGGGGTGAGCAGCACGGAATCCTGACTCATGGAACCTCGAACACGATTGTTGTCGGGTGCCGAGCATTCGGTCAGACCTGACGACCGGCACGAGAAGCTTGGTTAGCCGGCTAACTTGTAGTCCACATGACCGTCGAATGCCAGTCGGATGCGCCCTCAGTGACGGGCGGGCACCCCCTCCGACTCCTGGACCAGGATCCACGGCGGGGTGACCACCGCCCAGAGTGTCGCCTCGCCGCCGGCCCAGTGGCGGGCGGTGTGGGTGTCGAGGGCATCGATCTCGCCGGCCGCCTGCCAGGCCGCGACCGCATCGGTGCGGTCCCGGATGATCGCCATGGCCACGTCGACGAGGTCGAGCGACGGCGAGATCTTCAGGATCTGCCCCTTGGCGAAGAAGCGCTCGAGCTCCGGCCACTCGATTCGTGCGGTCTGGCCGACCAGTTCCGCATAGAGCGTGTCGTCGTCGAGCGCCGCCGCACCGGTCTCGGGGAGATTGGAGGGAATTTCTGTCATGATCTGCCCTTGTTCACGTTATTCGAAGAGGAGCCCTGCCGATGGCGAAGCGACGCCGCCCGGAACCCGACCGCTCGAGCTATCTCAACCACCGCAGCCGCGTCGAGCCCATCGAGGCGCCCGACGGCTCGACCGTGCGCGAGCTGATGCACCCCTCGCACCATGCCGTCGAGCGGCTGAGTGTCGCCGAGGCGACCGTCGAGCCCGGCGCATCCACGCGCCGGCATCGCCACCCGATCGCCGAGGAGATCTACCAGATCCTCGACGGCGCCGGGGTGATGGAACTGGGCGAGGAACGCCTGGCGGTGGTGCCGGGTGATATCATCCGCATCGCCCCCGGCCAGCCGCACCGTCTCGAGGCCAAGAGCGAGGTGCCGCTGCGGCTGTTGTGCATCTGCCAGCCGGCCTACCGCGACGAGGATACCGAATTCCTCGACACCCTCGATTCCAGCGACGCCACTACCTGAACACCATGGTCATCCAGCGCAGCACACTCGAATTCCTGATCCTCGCCCTCGTCCTCGGCAGCATTCTGGCCGCCACGCTCTGGCTCGGCCACGGCGCCGGCGTGCTGGTACTGATTGCCTGGGGCGTGGGCGGTTTCATCTACCTCAAACGCAAGAAACCCCGCGCCAGCGTCATCGACGACGAGCCGCCGCGCTGAATCCCTGCACCAACCCGCTTCGGCGTCGTGCGGGGCTTTCTCAGCCGACTTCCTCGGCCATCAACACTCTCACCCGGTCGAGATCGGACTCGGTATCCACGCCCGGCGGCGGCGTGACCTCGGCGATCTCGATGGCGATGGTCTCGCCCATCGACAGGGCGCGCAGCTGTTCGAGCCGCTCGAGGCGTTCGATCTCCGGGCTCGCTGTCGCGACGAAGCGACGCAGGAACCCGGCCCGATAGGCATACAGCCCCAGATGGCGAAAGCCGAAGATCCCGGCCTCGCCGAGCTCCGGCAGGCCGTCGCGATGAAACGGGATCGGTGCGCGCGAGAAGTACATCGCCTCGGCCCGCTCGTTGGCGACCACCTTGACCGCATCGGGCGACAGGAACTCCTCGCGCCCGGCGATCGGCACCATCAGTGTCGCCATCGCCGCCTCGGGCTTGGCACGCAACAGGTTGGCCACCTGCGCGAGCAGCACCGGCGGCATCATCGGCTCGTCGCCCTGCAGGTTGACCACCACCGTCTCGTCGGGCAGCTCGAGGAAGTCGATCACCTCGGCCAGTCGGTCGGTGCCCGACTCGTGCCCCTCGCTGGTCAGTACCGCCCGCGCGCCGATCTCGGCCGCCGCCTCCTGGATCCGCTCGTCGTCGGTGGCAATCGCCACGTGCTGGCTGCCGGCGGCCACGGCACGCTCGTAGACCCAGTGGATCATGGGTCGCCCGGCGATGTCCGCCAGCGGCTTGCCCGGCAGGCGGCTCGAGTCATATCGCGCCGGGATGATGATCCAGTCACCCTCGGCCATCATGCGCCGGTCTCTCCCTTGGCCGGATGCTTCTTGCGCCAGGCCTGGTATTCCTCGTCCGACAGTTGGCGGGCCTCGTCCTCCAGCATCACCGGGATACCGTCCCGGACGGGGTAGGCGAGATGGGCCGACAGCGAGATGAGCTCGCCGTTCGACTTGTCGTAGATCAATGGACCCTTGGTAACGGGGCACACCAGGATATCCAGCAGTTTCTTGTCCATCGGCGGTTTCACCTTTTCAGGGGGTCGCGGGCGATCGAGTCCGTCTCGATCGCGACCCGTGCATCAGGGTTGCAGTCGTGCCAGCGTGGCCTCGAGCAGGGACGGCGGCAGATCGATGCCGCCACGTACCACCAGCAGCTGTCCGGCTCGGTCCGGGGGTTCGGGCCATTTGACCGCATCCTTCTCGGTCATGACAACCGGGCGCCCGTCGGCCAGCCACGCCCGTGCCTGCGCAAGGGTGGGCGCGGCGTGATCGTCGAGTGGCCGCGCGTCGACCTTCACGCCCTCGCCCTCGAGCATGGCGAAAAAGCGGGCGGGGTTGCCGATGCCGGCCAGGGCGATGACCTCGCGCCCGGCCAGTTCGCTGATCGGGTGCTCGACCTGATCGAAGCGATCGACCACCCCCTGCGGACGAAAATCGATCCGCCAGGCGGGCACGCCACGCGCCCCCGCCCCGTGGCGGGCAGGCTCCGCCCCGTTGACCAGCACGGCGTCGACCTCGTCCATCACGGCCGGCGATTCGCGCAGGGGGCCGGCGGGCAGGCACCAGCCGTTGCCCAGCCCGCGGTGCCCGTCGACCACGACCCACTCGATGGTCCGGGCGAGGCGATGATGCTGCAGGCCGTCGTCGCTGACGATCACGTCGACCTCGGGGTAGCGGGCCCTGAGCTGCCGGGCCGCCTCGCGCCGGTAGGGGTGGACCACCACCGGCACGCCGGTGCGCTGGTGGATCAGCCAGGGCTCGTCACCGCAGCTCGACGGGTCGACCGCCTCGGCGAGATCGACCGGCTCGATGCCGACCTTCACGCCGAATCCCCGGCTGATCACCCCCGGGGTGTGACCGGCCCGCCGCAGTGCCTCGACCAGCGCGATCACCACCGGCGTCTTGCCGGTACCGCCGACGGTGAGGTTGCCGACCACGATGACCGGACACTCCGGTTCGCGCCCGGCCGCGCGACGACGACGGCGCGCCGCCTCGGCACAGACCAGCCACCCCAGCGGCCAGAGCAGACCTGCGATCACGCCGCGTCGCTGCCAGAAGGCGGGATAGCGCATCAGTCGCCCTGCTCGGCGAACTGCAGACGGTACAGGCCCGCATAGGCGCCGTCGGCGGCCAGCAGCTCGTCGTGGCGCCCCTGCTCGACCACCCGACCGCCTTCCATCACCACGATGCGATCGGCGTGCTCGATGGTCGACAGGCGGTGAGCGATGACCAGCGTGGTGCGCCCGCGAGTGAGGTTCTCCAGCGCCCGCTGGATATACCCCTCCGAGCGGGTATCCAGCGCCGAGGTGGCCTCGTCGAGCAGCAGGATCGGCGCATCGCGGTACAGGGCCCGGGCGATCGCGATACGTTGGCGCTGACCGCCCGAGAGCAGCACGCCGTTCTCGCCGATGTTGGTTTCGAAGCCCTCGGCCAGTTGCTCGATGAACTCCTCGGCGAACGCGGCCTCCGCCGCCTCCCGCACGCGCTCCATGTCGAAGTCGGCGCCGTCGGCGTAACCGATATTCGCCGCGATGGAGGTATTGAACAGCACCGTCTCCTGCGAGACGTAGGCGAACTGCCGGCGCAGCTCGGCCAGCGGCAGCGCGTCGTGTCGATGCTCGTCGAGCCGGATAGTCCCGCGCTGGATCTCGACGAAGCGCGGCAACGCCCCCATCAGGCTCGACTTGCCCGCGCCGGACTGCCCGACGAAGGCGACCGTCTCGCCGGCGGCGATCTCCAGGTCCACGCCCTTGAGTACCCAGTCCGGATCGCTGCTCTCCGTCGGTGCCGGGTCGCGGTAGCTCAGCCAGACGTCGTCCATGCGAATCCGGCCACTGACCCGCTCGACCGTCTCCGTGCCCCCCTCGGTCTCGCGCGGCTCGTCGAGCAGCGCGAACAGGCTCTCGCCGGCGGCGATGCCCTTCTGGATGATGGCATTGAGATTGATCAGCCGCTTGGCCGGGGCCAGGGTCATCGCCAGCGCGGTGATGAACGAGACGAAGGTGCCGACGCTGATGTCGTCCATGCGATCGCCGCTGGTGGCGAACCAGACCACGCCGGCCACACCGATGGCGAGCACGAATTGCGTCAGGGGCGAAGAGGCCGCCTGCACCGCCTGCATTTTCATGAAGGCGCGAAAGTTGTACTGGTTCTGGCGATCGAAGCGCGCGCTTTCGTAGTCCTCGCCGCCGTAGAGCTTGACCACCCGATGCCCGCTGATGGTCTCCTCGGCGACGTGCGAGACCTGGCCCATCGACTCCTGGATGCGCCGGGCGTAGCGGCGGAAGGCCCGCGAGATGCCGGCGACCATGCCGACCAGGATGGGCAGCAACACCAGGATGAACAGCGTGAGCTGCCAGGACAGGTACAGCATCCAGATCAGCAGGCCGACCACGGTCACGCTGTCTCGGATCAGGATGGTCAATGCCTTGGAGGCCGCCTCGGAGACCTGCTCGCTCTGGTAGTTCAGGCGGGTGAGCACCTCGGTCGACGGCACCCGGTCGAAATAGCGCGGCGGCAGGTGCAGCACCTGAGCGAAGGTGTCGTGGCGCAGGTCGCGGATCACCGATCGCCCCACCCAGGCCATGCCATAGCTGGAGGCGAACTCCCCGATCACGCGAAAGACGAACACGCCCAGCAGCGCCAGCGGCATCCAGGTGACCAGGGTCGGATCGCGGTCGACGAAGCTGCCGTCGAGCAGCGGTTTCATCAGCGCGGCGAACCCCACCTCGGAAAGCCCCGCGACCACCATGCCGACGATCGCGATCACCAGCACCCGCATGTAACGCCAGGTGTAGTCGAGCAGACGACGGTAGGTGGCCCAACCGGCCTGCGACCGGGCGCGCTGCTTGAGCGAATCGGGATTCATCGTGGCGGCGTCGTCCCCATGCCGATCTTCTCGATGCCGGCGCGCCGTGCCTGGTCGAGCACCGTCACCACGCGCTGGTTGACCACCTGGGAGTCGGCCCAGAGCACCACCGGGCGGCCATCACCGGCGATCTCGGCCAGCACGCCCGGAAGTTCCTGATCGGCGACGCGTTTGCCGTCGACGGCAATCTCGCCACGCGCGTCCAGTTCGATCACGTGGTTCTCCAGTTCGTCGCGTTCGCTGCTGCCCGACTCGGCTACCGGCAGGTCGACCTTGAGCTCCCGTTCGTGCACGAACGTCGTGGTCAGCATGAAGAAGATCAGCAGCATGAAGACCACGTCGATCAACGGGATCAGGTTGAGCTCGAGCGGTTCGCGCGTGCGCTGCCGGAAGTTCATGCCGCCTGCCTCCGTCCGATGCCGGCCGGGTAGATCAGGTCGACCAGGCGAATGGCCTCGGCCTCCATGTCGATCACCAGCTCGTCGATCAGGCCGCGGAAGTAGCGATGGAAGATGAACGCCGGCACCGCGACCATGATCCCGGCGGCGGTGGTGATCAGCGCCTTGGCGATCCCGCCGGCCAGCAACTCGGGGGCGATCGCACCAGCCCCGCTGTGCTGGGTGATGGCCTGGAAGACATCGATGATCCCGATCACCGTGCCCAGCAGGCCGAGCAGCGGGGCGATAAGGGCGATCGTGCCCAGCGTGTTGAGGTAGCGCTCCATCTGGTGGGC
>NZ_JBKHFB010000039.1:0-16260 GCF_046540515.1 Guyparkeria sp. | reverse complement strand
CGGCGCTCGGCGAAGCCGGCGGCCTTCATGGCGCGGTGGTAATCGATCATCAGCGGCATGTGGTAGAACGGCGACTCGCTCTGGCCGACCATGATGCCGTCCTCGCGCAGCACGCGGTGACAGTCGGCGAGGAAGGCCGGCCCGAACAGGCCGGTGCCGGGGCCGATGGGATCGGTCGAATCGACGATGATCACGTCGACGCTCTCCGCCGGGGCGTTCTTCATCCAGGCGACGCCGTCCTCGAAGCGCAGGTCCACACGCGGGTCGTCGTTGTGCGCGGTCAGCTCCGGGAAGAACCGCTCGGCCGCGCGGGTGACCGCCGCGTCGATGTCGATCTGCACCACTGATTCGACCTCCTCGTGCTTGAGGACCTCGGTGAGCGTGCCGCAGTCGCCGCCGCCGACGATCACCACCTTGCGGGGGTTCGCGTGGCTCTGCAGCGCCGGGTGCGCCATCATCTCGTGGTAGAGGTAGTTCTCCAGCGAGGAGAGCATCATCACCCCGTCGAGCAGCATCAGGTTGCCCCAGCGCTCGGTCCGCCAGACCTCGAGGTGCTGATAGGGCGTCTGCTCGTCGAGCAGCTTTTCGGTGGCGCGAATGCCGAAGCGCGCGCCCATCTCCTCGACCGTTTCGTAGACCCACTCGCCTTGCGTTCCAGACATGACCTCCCTCCCGAGATTCACCACGCCGCGACCCGTTCGGGGCGTCGGCCGTGCGGCAAATGTGACAGAATACCAGCCGCGGGGCCCCGCGTGAGCGACCCTCCCGGCTTATATCGCGCCGGGACAGGTCGTGCGAATCCGCGACAACCGGCGGCGATCGCCCCGCATACCCGGCGCCTTTGCGATGCCCACGACTCGGGCCGGCGCTGACCGGCCTCCGACATAACGACACACAAGCAACACGGAAACCATCCCACCCATGAAAACCTGGCAGGACTCCCGACTCACCGCCTTTATCGTCACCCTCGGACTCGCCGTCATCGGCGCATTGGCCATCGGCCAGATCTACGACTACCTCGACCAGCGGCTGCTGCAGTTCCTCGCTTCGGCAGCCGTCATCCTCATCATTTCCCTGCTCGCAGGGTGGCTTACCACCCGTCCCGCCAAGCCTGCCCTGCGTCCCAAGGAGGTCGCGGTGGAACACGAACCCGTCCGCGAGACCGGCAAGGTCAAGTGGTTCAACGTCGACAAGGGCTTCGGCTTCATCATCCGCGACAACGGCGAGGACCTGTTCGTCCACTTCCGCGCCATCAACGACGGCGGTGCCTCGCGTCTGACCGAGGGCCAGAAGGTCGAATACCAGATCGGTCAGGGGCGCAAGGGCCCGCAGGCCGAAGAGGTCGTCATTCTCGACTGAGCGTCTCGCAGCAGGTCGGCAGGGTTTCCCGGATCGAGCGGGTCAGCACCTCGACGGCCTGCGGACGCGAAAATCGTCGGCGGCTGGCCAGGGCGATATCCCGAGTGGGCGTGTCGCTGGCAAACGGCAGGTAGCGCACCAGCGCCTGCGTGCCCTCGTCCTGTGTCCAGGTCGAGCTGCAGGGCAACACCGTGATGCCTGCCCCACTGGCGACCATCATGCGCATGGTCTCCAGCGACCCACCCTCGAGGGTCCGCTGCAGGCGCCCGAACGCTCGCCCGTCGTTGCAGCGCGGGCAGACGCCCAGCACCTGGTCACGAAAGCAGTGACCCTGACCGAGCAGCAGCAGATCGTGTTCGGCAAGCTGATCGGGTTCGATCGCCGTCTGCTCGGCCAGCGGATGGCCGACCGGCACCGCTACCGTGAACGGTTCGCGGTAGACCGGCTCGACCGCCACCCCGGCCGCCTCGAACGGCAGCGAGAGCACCACCACGTCCAGCTCGCCATGCTCGAGCCGATCGGCGAGGTCGGCGGTCAGCCCCTCGGTGATCTCGATCGGCATGTTGGGCGCCAGCTCGTGCAGCCGGCCGATCAGTCGCGGCAGGAGGTAGGGGCCGACGGTGTGGATCAGCCCGATACGCAGCGGGGCGGCCAGCGGGTCGCGGCGTGTTCGCGCCAGGTCCTCGAGTCGCTCCATCTCGTCGAGAACCCGCTCGGCCTGCTCGATGATCGCGCGTCCCTCGGCGGTAACCTGTACCTCGGAGCGGCTGGCGCGCTCGAAGATCTGCACCCCGAGCGCGGACTCCAGTCGCTTCACCCCCACGCTCAGGGTGGGCTGGCTGACGAAGCAGCGGGCGGCGGCGCGGCCGAAATGCCGCTCGCGGGCAACCGCCATCACGTAACGAAGCTCGGTCAAAGACGCCATGGGAGCGAGGGTTCCTTTTGCGTGATCGGGAAGGCCGGGCCATACTTCGGTTGTTCGATGAGCCCATCGGGCCCGTCGGGCGGCAGAATAGCACCACGAGGTGCGGTCGCTTGAAAAGCGGCGTCAAGGGATGAACAATTGCCCTACAGGCATTAACAGTTAATTAGGAGTCATGCCGTGAGCGACAATATCGTCTACGTATCCGACGCGGATTTCGAAGCCCAGGTCGTCAATAGCGACACCCCCGTACTGGTCGACTTCTGGGCCGAGTGGTGCGGGCCGTGCAAGATGATCTCGCCGATTCTCGACGAGGTCGCCGACGACTACGCCGGCAAGCTCAAGATCGCCAAGGTCAACATCGACGAGAACCCGGAAACTCCGCGCCAGAACGGCATCCGCGGCATCCCGACCCTGATGCTGTTCAAGAACGGCAAGGTCGAGGGCACCAAGGTCGGCGCCGTTTCGAAGTCGCAGCTGACCGACTTCATCGACTCGGCCCTCTGATCCCTTCGGGGAACGCGAACCGACACCACCGCCTGTCAAACCGTTCTCCACTGTTTGGCAAGTGGTAGGTTCTGTGCCAGAATCCCAGCCAGTCAAGGGATCGCCGAACGCCACCCGCCCCGCTGCGCCGGCCCCGAGGTCGCCAGGACCTCTCGGCCGCAAGCCACCCGGACGCGTTCCGCGACTCCCTCAGACGACACACCCCTTCTGTCGTCCGGTCACACCTCGGTGGCCTTCCGATCTCAGCATTTGATTTCGCCCTTCGACATCCCGTTGATTATCCATCTGTGGCCCGCCGCGGTCCCCACGACGAATCCATTCGAATGAATCTAACCGAACTCAAGAGCAAGCCCGTTCCGGAACTCATGGACCTGGCCCAGTCGATGGGGCTGGAAAACATCGCCCGGACCCGCAAGCAGGACGTCATCTTCGCCCTGCTCAAGGCACACGCCAAGACGGGCGAGTCGATCCACGGCGACGGCGTGCTGGAGATCCTGTCGGACGGATTCGGCTTCCTGCGCAGCGCCGACGGCTCGTATCTCGCCGGCCCGGCCGATATCTACGTCTCGCCCTCGCAGATCCGCCGCTTCAACCTGCAGACCGGCGACACGATCACCGGCACGATCCGCCCGCCCAAGGATAACGAACGCTACTTCGCGCTCCTGAAGATCGAGAAGATCAACTTCGAGAAGCCCGAGGCGTCCAAGACCAAGATCCTGTTCGAGAACCTCACCCCGCTACAC
This sequence comes from Guyparkeria sp., assembly GCF_046540515.1. GTDB lineage: Bacteria > Pseudomonadota > Gammaproteobacteria > Halothiobacillales > Halothiobacillaceae > Guyparkeria. The sequence continues at coordinate 12,729 of NZ_JBKHFB010000039.1, read as the reverse complement.
GCCGAACAGCGCATGCGCATGGAGCGTGGCAACGGCTCGACCGAGGATCTCACCGCGCGGATCATCGACATCGTCTCGCCGATCGGCATGGGCCAGCGCGGCCTGATCGTCGCGCCCCCGAAGGCGGGCAAGACCATGCTGCTGCAGAACATCGCGCAGAGCATCGCCCACAACCACCCCGAGTGCGACCTGATCGTGCTCCTGATCGACGAGCGCCCCGAGGAAGTCACCGAGATGCAGCGCACCGTGCGCGGCGAGGTGGTCGCCTCGACCTTCGACGAGCCGGCACCGCGCCACGTGCAGGTCGCCGAGATGGTCATCGAGAAGGCCAAGCGCCTGGTCGAGCACAAGCGCGACGTGGTGATCCTGCTCGATTCCATCACCCGCCTGGCGCGTGCCTACAACACCGTGGTGCCCTCCTCGGGCAAGGTGCTGACCGGCGGCGTGGACGCCAACGCCCTGCACCGCCCCAAGCGCTTCTTCGGTGCCGCGCGCAACGTCGAGGAAGGCGGCAGCCTGACCATCCTGGCCACCGCGCTGGTCGACACCGGCTCGAAGATGGACGAGGTGATCTACGAGGAATTCAAGGGCACCGGCAACATGGAGCTCCACCTCGACCGGCGCATCGCCGAAAAGCGCGTCTACCCGGCGATCAACATCAACCGCTCCGGCACCCGTCGCGAGGAGCTGCTCACGGACACCGAGGAGTTGCAGAAGATGTGGATCCTCAGGAAGTTCCTCCACCCGATGGGCGAGCTCGAGGCGGTGGAGTTCCTGCTCGACAAGCTGCAGCAGACCAAGACCAACAACGAGTTCTACGACTCGATGCGCCGCGGCTGAACCCGACGCTCAGCACCGATACGAAAAACCCGGCCAGTGGCCGGGTTTCTTCATGGCGACACGGGCTCAGTCGGCCAGCCACTCGATCCGTTGGCCATCCTCACGGATCGAGCCCGCCTCGCGCAGCCGACGCAGGGCTCGGTAAAGCGCCTCGTGGGTCAGCCCGAGCTCGGCGGCCCATTCCTTTCGAGTCTGATCGAGGACCAGTCCGCTGCCGTCGCCCTCCGTCTCGATGGCATGCCGGATCCGCTCGGCCGCGGTCGGGCAGGCCAGGCGCTCGTTGCGGGCGCGCGCCTGTCGCAGCTCGCGCGACAGATGCGCGATCCATGCCCGGTTGAACCGGGCATCTTCCGCCAGCACCGCGTCGAATGCCCGACGGGGAAACGCCAGCACACGTCCGGCCACCCCGGCGACCAGGTCGCAGTGGTAACAGGTCGCATCCAGGCTCGCCTCGGCGACGAATCCCTCCTGCACCCGCTGCATGATCGTTTCTCTGCCGGCCGGCGAGCGGCGCAACAGCCGCACCTCGCCCGCCAGCACGAAGAACATCGCCGCTGGCGCCTCCCCCTGACGGGCAAGTCGTTCGCCGGCCGCGACGCGTCGCTCGACGGCCTGCTCGCGCAGGGTCGCGGGCACACCCGCGAGAACCGGGTGGTCGTCGCTCAATCGCTGCCAGTCGATCACCTGATCAACCCTCCTTGCGCCTCACCGAATGATCCAGATCATATGCGGCTCGCACTCCACGGCCTAACCTTGGTTGGCTTCAAGGTACACGGAGACCCTCCATGCGACCCCTTCGATCCCTGACGAACCTGCTGTTGCTTGCCGGCATCGCGCTGGCGACATCCGCCATCGGCGCCGCTCCACACGACGGTCACGCCGCGGTGAGTGACGACCGGCAGGCCGTGTCGCTCCCGGCACCCATGCGCACGCACATGCTGGCGAACATGCGGGATCACCTCGAGGCCATGGGCGAGATCCAGGCAGCGCTTGCCGACGAGGACTTCACCGCGGCGGCCGACATCGCGGAATCCCGGCTGGGCATGAGCTCGATGGAGGAGCATGGCGCCTCGCGCATGGCGCGCTTCATGCCGGAGGGAATGCGCGAGATCGGCGGGCGCATGCACCGCTCGGCCAGCAAGTTCGCCCGGATCAGCCGGGACGCGGAGGTCACCGGTGACCTCCGACCGCCGCTGGAGGCACTCGCCGGCGTGAATCGCCAGTGCGTCGCCTGCCATGCCGGCTACCGTGCGGTCGTCGCGGAATGACGCCGTGCGGAGAAAATCACCATGAGAAAGGGACGCAGACATGAGCACGTTTTTCTTCACAAGGACCACCCGCGACCTGCTGCTCGCCGGCAGCATCACATTCGCCTCGCTGATGCCACAGGGCTCGATGGCCGATGAACCGGCCGCCTCCGGCGGCGATTCGCGCGTCGACCTGGGTTTCACGTCCGAGGAGAAGGCTACCTTCCTCGCCGACATGCGCATGATGCTCGGCAGCGTTCAGGGGATCCTGCACGGTATCAGCGAGGAGGATCGCGAGGCCATCGCTCAAGCCGCGAAGGTCTCGGGCAACCGCATGGCACGCGGCACGCCCGCCTCCATCCGCGACAAGACCCCGCCCGAGTTCAAGGCGATCGGCGGGCCGATGCACATGACCTTCGAGGAGATCGCCATCCGTGCCGAGACCGATCCGCTCGAGGACATCACCGCCATGACCGCCGAGGCCATGAACCAGTGCATGGCCTGTCACGCGAAGTTCCGCGTCGACTGACGATTCAGTCCTCGCCGCGCAGGGCCTCGAGATCGTCGAGCACGTCCTTCACGTGCTCGTCGGGGTCCACCTTGCGGTAGATCGTCGCGATGTTGCCTTCGGGATCGATGATGAAGGTTTGGCGCTTGGCGAACTTCACCACCATGAAATCGCTCAACGCCCCGTATCGCTCGACCACCTCGCCCTCGGGGTCGGCGAGCAGTGGGAAGGGCAGTTCGTGCTCGCGGGCGAAGTCGGCGTGGCTCTCCACGCTGTCCATGCTCACGCCCAGCACGGCCGCATCCTGTGCGATCAGGCGGTTGATGTTGTCGCGGAAGCTGCAGGCCTCGGTGGTGCACCCCGGGGTGTCGTCCTTGGGATAGAAGTACAGCACCAGCCACTGGCCGCGGTAGTCGGCGAGCCGGTGGGTCTCGCCGTCCTGATCGGGCAGGGCGAAGGCGGGGGCGGCATCGCCCGGCGAAAGGTCCGAGGCGTTGGCACCGCCGACGAAAAACAGGGAGGCAAGGATGGCGAGAATACGGGGCATGATCGGGTCACCTTGACGAGGGCAGGGCCACGGAGTAAAGCAGCTTTCCGCCCGATCGCCAGCGCTTGTTCGCACCGAGTACTCAGTCGCGGCCGATCGCCCGCCAGCCGATGTCCCGGCGACAGAAGCCGCCCTCGAAGTGGACCTTGTCGACCCCGGCATAGGCAGCCCGTTGCGCCGCCTCGACCGTTTCGCCCAGGGCGGTGATGCAGAGCACCCGCCCACCGTTGGTGACAACATTGCCGTCCCGCTCGGCGGTGCCGGCGTGAAAGGCCTTCACGCCCTCGGGCAATGTGTCCAGACCGGTGATCACGTCTCCCTTCGACGCGCTTTCCGGGTAGCCGGCAGAGGCAAGGACCACGCCCACGGCGGCCTGCGGAGTCCACTCGGCGGTGACCTGGTCGAGCGTGCCGTTGACGCCGGCCTGGAGCAGGTCGACCAGATCACTGTCCAGGCGCATCAGCACCGGCTGGGTTTCCGGGTCGCCGAAGCGGCAGTTGAACTCCAGCACCTGCGGCTCGCCGTCCGCGCCGATCATCAGGCCGGCGTAGAGAAAGCCAGTGTAGGGCAGGCCGTCGAGGGCCATGCCCTTGACGGTGGGCTCGATGACGGTCTCCATCACCTTGGCGATCATGGCGTCATCGAGTACCGGTGCAGGCGAGTAGGCGCCCATGCCGCCGGTGTTGGGGCCGCGGTCGCCCTCGTCGCGGGCCTTGTGGTCCTGGCTGGAGGCCATCGGCAGGACGTGCTCGCCGTCGACCATCACGATGAAGCTCGCCTCCTCGCCCTCGAGGAAGGATTCGACCACCACGCGGGCGCCGGCGGCACCGAACTGGCCGGCGAAGATGTCGCGGATGGCGGCCTCGGCCTCGTCGATGGTCTGGGCGACGATCACCCCCTTGCCGGCGGCCAGCCCGTCGGCCTTCACCACCACCGGCGCGCCGTGCTCGTGGACGAAGTCGATCGCCGGGGCGGGGGTGTCGAACACGCGATACTTGGCGGTCGGGATGCCGTGGCGCTCCATGAAGTCCTTGGCGAAGGCCTTGGAGCCCTCCAGCTGCGCGGCCTGCTGGGTCGGGCCGAAGATGGCGAGCCCCGCGTCGCGGAAGGTGTCGACCACGCCCTCGACCAGTGGCGCCTCGGGGCCGACCACGGTCAACTCGATGGCATTGTCGGCGGCGAAGGCGACCAGTTCGGCGACGTTGGTCGCGGCAATGGGCACGTTGCGGCATTTGGCCTCGGTGGCCGTGCCGGGGTTGCCGGGCGCGACAAAGACCGTCTCCACCCGTGCCGACTGGGCGATCTTCCAAGCCAGGGCGTGTTCGCGGCCGCCACCACCGATTACCAGTACCTTCATGCCTTTACCTCCAAGCCTTCACCAGGCGAGTCTGCTCGGTTCGCGCGCCCTTGTCACCGAGTTGGGGTCATGGACGAGCGAACGGGATGTGGATCGCATTCTACACAGCAACCGGGCCGACTTGCTCGCCGGCGGGCGGCCCGGCTGGCCTACAATGCCGGGATGCCATCGATCATGCTGTTCGAACCCGAGATCCCGCCCAACACCGGCAACCTGATCCGGCTGTGCGCCAACACCGGCTCGCAGCTGCACCTGGTCGAGCCGCTGGGCTTCTCGCTGTCCGACAAGGCCCTGCGCCGAGCGGGGCTCGACTACCACCAGCTCACCCACGTCCATCGCCATGCCGACCTGGAGCAGGCCCGGGCGGCTGTGCCGGGGCGACTGCTGGCCTTCTCCACGCGCGGAGTAACTCGCTACGATCAAGTCCGCTATCGACCCGATGACGTCCTGCTGTTCGGCCCCGAGACCCGCGGCCTGCCCGACGGGGTGCTGGATTCCCTGCCCGAACAGCAACGACTCTACCTGCCGATGGTGTCGGGCTCGCGCAGCCTGAATCTGGCCAACGCCGCCTCGGTGGCCTTGTTCGAGGCCTGGCGCCAACTGAACTTCGCGGGGGCGAAATGACGAATGAGTGGCCCATGCGGCCGATCGGGCACATCGAAAGCCCCTATCGGGAGGGGTTCGGCATCCCGCGCCAGTCGGGCATCGTGCCGGCGGCCACGGGCATCCTGGTGCCGACGGCCGACTGGCGCGCCCCGTCCGCCTGGCAAGGCATCGAGGCGTTTTCCCACCTGTGGCTGGTATGGGTCTTCCATGCCAAGCGGCGCATGCAGGCGGGGGACCGCAAGGCGGTCCGACCGCCACGCCTGGGCGGCAACGAACGGGTGGGGGTATTCGCCAGCCGCGCCCCGGTCCGACCCAACCCGATCGGGCTGTCGGTGGTGCGGCTGATCGACGTGCAGCGCGATGCCAATGGGGTGCGGCTGCACCTGGGCGGACTCGATCTCCTCGACGGCACACCCGTTCTCGACGTGAAACCGCACGTGCCCTACGCCGACTGCCCGGCGGACAGCCGGGGCGGCTGGGCCAGCGCACCGCCGGAGCGGCTGGCCGTGATCTGGGGCGCGGCCGAGCCGTGGCTGGAACGGCTGCCAGCGGAGCGGATCGCGTTGATCGAGCAGAGCCTTGCGCAGGACCCGCGACCCGCCTTTCACGACGATCCGGATCGGGTCTACGGCATGCGGATCGAGGAAATCGACGTGCGCTTCGTGGTGCGGGAGCACCGCGCGGAAATTATCGAGATCGTGCCGGCGAGCGACTGACGGCCACCCGATCAGGCTCTCAAGGCCGGCTCAGACCTCGGGACGCGGGTCGCGGGCGAGCAGCTCGGCCACGGCCTCACGGGCGGGCAAGCCTTCGTACAGCACGCGGTAGACGCCCTCGGTGATCGGCATGTCCTGCCCGTGGGCCTGCGCCAGACGATGGCCCTCGCGCGCGGCGCTGATGCCCTCGACCGCCTGGCCGATCGCGGCGACCGCGGCGTCCACGGACTCGCCCTTGGCCAGCCGCAGACCGAACTGCCGGTTGCGCGAGTGGTCGTCAGTGCAGGTCAGCACCAGGTCGCCCAGGCCGGCCAGCCCGGTGAAGGTCTCCGCCCGCGCGCCCATCGCCTCGCCCAACCGCATGATCTCGGCCAGCCCGCGCGTGATCAATGCCGCCCGCGTGTTGGCGCCAAAACCAAAGCCGTCGGAGACCCCGGCCGCGATCGCCAGGACGTTCTTCAGGCCGCCGGCCAGTTCGATCCCGATCACGTCGCTGCTCGGATAACAGCGGATGTGGTCGTTGCGCAGTTCCTCGGCGACGGTCTCGGCAACGGCCCGGTCACGACTGCCGACGGCCAGGGCGGCGGGGCGACCGTGCGCCACCTCGATGGCGAAGGTCGGGCCCGAGACCACCGCGAACGAGACGTCGCCCAGCGCCCCGGCGACCAGCTCGTCGATACGTCGTCCCGTGCCCGGCTCGAAGCCCTTGGAGGCGGTCACGTAGGTGGCCGACCGCGGCAAGGTCGCGGCGTGCTCGGCAAGGAATTCGCCCAGGATCTTGGTCGGCAGCACCAGCCAGACCTGCTCGGCCTGATCGACCGCCCACGCCAGGTCCGAACCGGCGCGCAGCGTGTCGGGAAGGGAAACCCCCGGCAGGTAGCGCGCGTTCTGGTGGTCTCGATCGATCGCCGCCGCCTGGTCGGCATCGCGGGCCCAGAGGCGCACCCGCGCCCCGTTGGTGGCCAGCAGTGCGGCGAGCGCGGTTCCCCAGGAACCGGCACCGAGCACCGCAATCCGTGTGTGCTGCGGTTCAGGCATGACCACCGGTCAGTTCGGGCGGGCGTCCGACGCGCCTTCGGCCTGTGCCGCGCGCTGCTGCTGTTCGTGCTGCGCGTACAGGGCATCGAAGTTGATCGGCTGGAGCACCATCTGCGGGAAGCCGCCCTTCATCACCAGATCGGAGACCGTCTCGCGGATGTAGGGAAACAGCAGCGTCGGGCAGTACGCACCGAGAAGCTGACGCCGCGAGGCATCGTCGAAGCCCTTGATCGTGAACACCCCGCCGTACTGCACCTCGGCGAGGTAGATGGTCTTCTCGTCGTGGGTGGCAGTGACGGTGATGGTCAGCTCGGTCTCGAAGGTGGCATCGCTCAACCGAGTGGCGTTGTTGCCTACCTGGACGCTGACCTCGGGCTTCCAGTCGTCACGCGTGAAGATGTCGGGTGCCTGCGGCGACTCGAAGGACACGTCCTTGAGATAGATCTTCTGCATGAAGAACTGCTGGTCGTTGCCCCCGGTCGCCTGGCCGTTGCCGGCGGCGGTGTTTTCGCCCTCTGCCATGTCGTTGGTTCCTGGTAGTCGGTTGTTCGTCGGGATTCATCTAATGCCGTGCCCGGCCAGCCACTGCGTCAGTTGCGCGGCCGGCAGGGCACCGGAAAGGCGATCGACTTCGCGGCCGCCGGAGAACAGGATCATCGTCGGAATGCTGCGGATGCCGAAGCGCGCCGACACGGCCGGGGCCCGCTCGGTCTCGAGCTTGGCCACGACCAGCCGCCCGCTGTAGTCGCGCGCCAGTTGATCGAAGGTGGGCGCCATCATCTTGCATGGCCCACACCACTCGGCCCAGAAGTCGACCAGGACGGGCAGGTCGTTGCGGCCGACATGGCGTTCGAAGCTCGATTCGTCCAGTACCAGCGGCTGGCCGGGGAACAGCGAACCGCCGCAGCGACCGCAGTTACCACTGCCAAGCCGCTCGGCGGGCAGGCGGTTGATCGCCCCACAGGCCGGGCAGACAACGTGTCTGGGGTCACTCATCGCGGCACATCCTCTCGCTTCATGCCGGCATCCATGATAGCGCGACCGGACCGTGCCGGTGTCAATGCGGCGGCTCAGCCACCCTCGACCGGCGGCTCGCCAGCGGCACGACGCGCCTCGGCCTCCACCAGGCGCATCAGGCGATCCTCGCGGTCCAGGGCGGCAAGCTCATCGTAACCGCCGACATGTGTCTCGCCGATGAATATCTGCGGCACCGTCAGCCGCTTGGCCCGCTGGATCATCTCGTCCCTTTTCGCCGCCGACAGCTGGACGTTGATCGACTCGAACGTCAGGCCGCGCTTTTTCAGCAGGCGCTTGGCGAAGTGGCAGAAGGGACAGAGCGGGCTCTGGTAGACGACGATCGGCGGCTGGCCGGTGCCCGCGGAGGATTCGCCGGTCACCACCGCAACCTCACTTGCCCTTGGAAACCGGGTAGTTCTGACCCTCCCAGGCCAGGATGCCGCCACCGAGGTGGCTGACGTTCTCGAGCCCGCCCTTGACCAGCAGGTTCGCCGCGGTGGCCGAGCGATTGCCCGAGCGGCAGTACAGCACCACCTCGTCGGGGTTTTCGCCCTTGATGTCGCTCAGCTTCTTCTCCAGCTTGCCCAGCGGAATGTGGCGAGCGCCCTTGATGTGCCCGGCCTTCCATTCGTTGTCCTCGCGGACATCGATCAGGGCCACGCCATCGCGGCCGGCCTTGCGGGCCACCTCGGCGGGTTCGAGCGTCTTGAACTTCTGCATGCGCCTCGAGAGCTCGTTGCTGATCAGCAGCACGATCAGAACGGCGGCCACGGTGGAAAGCACCCAGTGGCGAGCCAGGAAGTCGATCAAGGATTCCATTGCGTCTTCTCTGAAATCGGGGGAGAAAGGTGGGCCATACAATGGCCGCGACACGCAAAAAATTCAAGGCACCGGCGGCGCGATGCCGATCCGGTGCCTTGTCGGGTCAACGGCCTGGCAGGCCGTGTCGAGTGCGACCGCTTCAGCAGGCCCGGCGCACGCCCATCTTCGCGAGGATCGAGTCCAGCGGGCAGAAGCGCGTGATGCCGCTCTGGAACAGGTTGAGGCCGATGAACGCGGTCAGCCACAGCCAGGAAAGCTCACCGAGATTCGCCTGGCCGGTAAAATGCGCCAGCGCCAGCGTGGCCAGGATCATCAACCCGGCAATGATGCGCACGTAACGATCGGTAGTCATGTTCTTGTCTCCGCAAAATCCAATGAGGTAGCGCGCCCACCCAGGCAAAGGAGAGAGCGCACCGGAATAGAATTATTTTATTCTATCCTAATTAAGCGGGCAAAAAACTTCCTGCATCATGCCGATCAAGCGCAGGGTGCGCGCGTCGGAGACCCGGTAGAACACACGGTTTGCATCCTTGCGCGAGGCGAGTATGCCCTTGTCGCGCAGGATGGCCAGGTGCTGCGAGATGTTGCTCTGGGTCGTGCCGACCGCCTCGACGATCTGCTGCACGCTCAGCTCGTTGTCGCCCAGAACGCACAGGATCTTCAGTCGCAGCGGGTGAGACATCGCCTTCAACGATCGCGAGGCACGCTCGATGTCCTCTGAGCGGCCCATCAGCCGGGTGGCGGGATATTCCTCGGTTTCCAAGTTCATGGTTCGACCCAAGTGCTGGTTGCGGGTGACGGATGTCGCCACGTTACGCCGGAGAGCGGGCACCCGGCGCGGCGCGATCTTCGTGGCGCACCCGGGTGGCCCGCTCGGCGACACCCTCACGGGAGTCTCGGCGCGAGTTCGCGCCGGCACGGCGAGTTCGTGCACAGATTCCCGGCCCCCGTATACTACCGCTTTTCCGCCGAATTGTTGCAGTCACCGCAGACCCGGTCGGGACGCGGCAGTCAACAACCGCCCGGCGGCACCGTTTCCGCTCGTTCGTCCACGGTCAGGGGCAGCCTTGCCACAGCCACATCCACACCTGAATGCCACGCCGGGCCGGCAAACTGCCCGATTCGTCCGTCCGGCCGGCCTCGTCCTCCTGGCCCTGCTCGCGGGCACAGCCGCCCCCGTGGTCGCCGACTCGGCCCTGGAGGAGCGCATCGATGCGCAGCGCGAGGAGATCGCCTCCACCGAGGAAGAACGGGAGGCCGCCCGCGAGGCGCTCGCCGATCTGCAAAAGCGCATGGACTTCCTGGAAGAAAAGGCAAACGAGCTGGACGCCGAGCGCGGCGAACTCGAGACCCGGCAGCGCAACCTCGACCAGCGCGAGGCGGAACTGCGCGAGGGACTGGCCCGCCGACGCGCCGAACTGGAGCGCCGCCTGCAACTCGCCTATCCCCTGACGCGCGGCAGCGCCCTGCAGGCGGTGCTGGGGGACGGGGATGCACTGCAGACCGAGCGCGACCTGCACTACCTGCGTGCGCTGATCCGGCCCGTCGAACAGGCGCGACGGGCACTGGAGGCGCAGCGTGCCGAGCTGGACGAGAACCGGGCGGCGATCGCGTCGACCGACCGCAAGCTCAAGGCGGCCAGCGAACGTCTCGATCAACACTACACGGACGTGAGCGAGAACCTCGCCGAACAGCAACGACTGCTCGCCTCGCTGGGCGAGGCCCTCGACCAGCAACAGCAGGAGCTGAAGGACCTGCTGGAACGCAAGCAACGACTCGATCGCGAGGTGGCCGCTGCACGCGAGGCCGATCGCATCGAGGAGGAACGTCGCCGGACCGAACGCGAAGAGGCCGAGAAGCAGGCCCGGCAACAGGCAGAAAAGCAAAGCGAATCCGCGTCACGGGAGACGACCCCCGACGAGATCAGGGATGATGGCAGCATCCCGATTGCCGGGCGCATCGAACGCCGTTTCGGCGAGACCCTGCCGCAGGGGCGCTTGCGCAACGACGGGGTGATCTTCCACGCGGGGGGTGCCAGTGCGGTGCGAGCCGTCGACGGGGGCCGGGTGGCATTCGCCGGCACGCTAAAAGGCTGGGGGCAGCTGGTGATGCTGCGCCACGACGGCGATTACCTCTCGCTCTACGCGCACTGCCGCTCGCTGGACGTCGCCAAGGGCGACCGCGTGTCGCGAGGCGATCGCCTGTGCACATCGGGCGTGATCGACGCCGGCCAGGAGGGGCTCTACGTCGAGGTGCGCCGTGGGAATCGTCCGATCGACCCGGGGCGCTGGCCGGCCTGGCGCCGGGCGGTCGACGGCTGAGCCGACAACGCTGGCGTCCGATCACCACATGTACTATCTAGAGGGGTCGGCGCGGACTCGATTGGACTCGCCGCGGAGGCCATGACCGTGGCATAGTTGACCATGCCCGTCCCGGGCACGCCGGGGACCGGTCGCGATCCGCCGCGTGCCCCGGGCGGGCAAGCACGACAAGGCAACGGCCTCCCGACGGATGCCTTGATTGCCGGGCCGCCGCCCCCACCATCACTGAACCACACGGTCTGCCCCCGGGCGACCGCCTGACCGGCCCGAACGGGCCCGACGACGCCGACGACTTATGTCTAGAGAGCACAGCATGACGACCTGGATCCGCAAGGCCTCGAGCCTCGGCATCGCCGCCTTCTTCGGTTTTGCCATCGCCATCGCCATCAACGCCATGGCCGAACGTCCGGCTGAGAGCAGCGGCGACATCCCGCTGGAACAGCTGCGGACCTACTCCGACGTGCTCGAGCGCGTGCGGTCGGACTATGTCGATGACATCAGCGAGAGCGAGCTGATCGAAAACTCCATACGCGGGATGATCTCGGAACTCGATCCCCATTCGGGCTACCTCGATGACGAGGAGTTCAAGAGCCTGCGCGAATCCACCTCCGGCGAGTTCGGCGGGCTGGGCATCCAGGTGGGAATGAAGGATGGCGTGCTGACGGTCATCGCGCCGATCGACGACACCCCGGCCAAGGAGGCCGGGCTGGAGGCGGGCGACAAGATCATCCGCATCGACGACGAACTCACCCAGGACATGGACCTGGAGGAGGCCGTCAAGCGCATGCGCGGCAAGCCGGACACCGAGATCGACCTGACCATCGCCCGCGAAGGCGAGAAGAAACCGCTCGAGTTCACCATCACCCGCGCGATCATCAAGGCCGAGTCGGTCAAGCACGAGTTGCTCGAAGCGGGCATGGGCTACATCCGCGTCTCGCAATTCCAGTCTCGCACCGTCGAGCAGATGCACGAGGCCCTCGATGCCCTGGTCGAGGAAAACGACGACGAGGCGCTCAAGGGCCTGGTACTCGACCTGCGCAACAATCCGGGCGGGGTACTCGAAGGCTCGGTCGAGATGGCGGATGCCTTCCTCGATGAAGGTCAGATCGTCTACACCAAGGGTCGCGTGGCCGATGCGAAGATGAGTTTCGAAGCCAGCGACGGCGATCGTCTCGACGGGGCGCCTGTCGTGGTACTGGTGAACGGGGGCTCGGCATCCGCCTCCGAGATCGTGGCGGGTGCGCTTCAGGACAGTGGTCGCGCGCTGGTTATCGGTGAAAAGACCTTCGGCAAGGGGTCGGTCCAGTCGATCATGCCCCTGACCGACGGGGGCGCCATCCGCCTGACGACGGCACGCTACTACACGCCCAGTGGACGCTCGATCCAGGCCGAGGGCATCGAGCCGGACGTCACGGTCCACCAGCTCAAGGTCAGCGATATCGAGGAGGTGTTCTCGATCTCCGAGGCGAGCCTGGCCGGTCACCTGACCAACGGTGACTCGGAGGTGATGGACGCGATCAAGGCCTCGGCGAGCGGGAAGGACGAGGACGAGGAGGAGCGCGAACCGCTGGTGGTCCGCGACTACCAGCTCTACGAGGCGCTCAACATGCTCAAGGGCATGGTGATCGTCAGCAAGAACAGCCACCGCTGATCCGCGGCGACACACGAGGAGGAATCACGACATGGCAAGCAAGGCACTGGTCCTGCTGG
>NZ_JBKHFB010000038.1:0-16335 GCF_046540515.1 Guyparkeria sp. | reverse complement strand
CAGGCCACGCAGCAAAGCATGGTCAAGACCCAGCAGTTGTCCTTGTTCAACAACATCTAGGCGTCATCTCTCCTTCGTGGAGACCTTCCACAGGTCGCTTACGAGCTGTTCGCGGCCAGCTCGCGGTAGACCCCGAGCAGTCTTTGCGTCATCGCCTCGGCCGACCAGCTCCTGGCGTATGGCAATGCCGCCTCTCGCAGTCCTTCCCTCTCTGCGTCGTCGTCCAGCAGGGCATTGATCGCCGTGGAAAAGGCGTCCGGACGATTGGCCACGATCCGACAGCCGCCATCCTCGTCCAGCACGTCGCACGTGCCCATTTCGGCCACCGCCACTACCGGTGTGCCCTGGGCGAGCGCTTCCAGGATGACCAGTCCCTGGGTCTCGCTGGTGGAGGCGAAGACGAACAGATCGGCGGCCCGGTAGGCGGCCGGCAATTCGGTCTCGCGGCACAGGTAGCCCAGGAAGCGTATTGATGCGCCCAGTCGCATGGCATGCACCTTGTTTCCCAACGACTCTCTGGCCGGGCCCTCGCCGGCGATCAGCAGGATGGTGTCCGGATGCCGCTCGAGCACGGCGGGCATCATTTCGATCAGCACGTCGATGTTCTTTTCCCTGGCGACCCGACCCACGTAGAGCAGCAAGGGGGCGGTGGGCGCGATCGCATGCCGCGAGCGAAAGCTCGTTGTGTCGGCAGGCGAGGCCGGGTCGGCGAACGGCAACCCGGTCGGAATCACCGTCATCGGCGTGGTCACGCCATAGTCGATGAGCGATGCCATCATCGGCGCCGATGGCACGACCAGCCGGTCGACGCCGTTGCACTGCGTCCGTGACCAGGTGCGTGCCAGCCGCCGCAGCCAGGAAGCGGGCAGGAACGGCACGTACTTGTCGGCGTATTCCTCGAAGAAGGTGTGGTAGGTCTCGATGATGGGCACGCCCAGCTTTCGAGCGATGCGGCGTCCGGCGTAGTGGGCGGCGAAGGGCGTATGCACGTGGACGAGATCGACTCCCTGCGCCGAGAGGGTCGGGATTTCACGCATCAGTTCCGCCCAGCGCATCAGTCGATCTTCCGGATCGAGTGGCGCCTGCCTCGAGAGAATGCGCCTGATCCCGTCCTCGGTAACGAGACTCTTGCCCGAACCAGGCTGGTCGTCGGGATAGTCGGGGCAGTAGAGCGTCACACGGTGTCCCTGGTCGAGCAGCTGCCGACGGAAATTCTCGATCGACGTGGATACCCCGTTGATGCGGGGAAAGAACACGTCGGAAATCATCAGGATATGCACGGCAGGCTCTCGATGCGATGGGCTCGGGGGAGCCCGATTCTTGCGTCTCGGCGTGACAGGCTGATGTCGGCGGCTCGTAGGGCGCCCCCGGGTGGCCCGGGTGGCCCGGGTGGCCCCGGGCGGCTGTGATACCATCCCGCCGTTTTCAATCGGCGAGAGCATGAACATGATTGCAGGGGTGTTTCCGGGACAGGGTTCCCAGTCGATCGGCATGGCCAGTGGCTGGGGCGAGCACGAGGACGTCGCGCAGGCGGTGTTCGACCGTGCCGGCGACGTGCTTGGTTACGATCTCTGGAAACTCGTGGCCGAGGGCGAGGTCGCCGACCTGAACCGCACCGAAGTCACCCAGCCGGCCATGCTGGCCGCCGACGTGGCGGCCTGGCAGATCTGGCGTCAGTCCAATGGCGCCATGCCCGCCGCACTGGCCGGTCACAGCCTGGGCGAGTACGCCGCGCTGGTCGCCGCCGAGTCCATCGATTTCGAGGCTGCCGTCGCCCTGGTCGCCCGTCGCGGCCAGCTGATGCAGTCGGCCGTGGCCGAGGGGCAGGGCGCGATGGCCGCCGTGCTGGGCCTCGAGGACGAGGCGGTCCGCGGCGTCTGCGAGCAGGCCGCCGACGGCGAGGTCTGCGAGGCGGTCAACTTCAACGCCCCGGGGCAGGTGGTGATCGCCGGTGACCGGGCCGCCGTCGAGCGGGCCGAGGCGATCGCGAGCGAGGCCGGTGCCAAGCGCTTCGTCCTGTTGCCGGTGAGCGTGCCGTCGCATTCCTCGCTGATGCGCGAGGCCGGCGAACAGCTGCGTGCCGAGATCGCGCAGGTCGATATCCGCGCCCCGAAAATCCCCGTGATCCACAACGTCGATGCCCTCACCCACGACAAGCCCGAGGCCATCGCCACCGCGCTGGTCGAGCAGCTGTTCCGTCCGGTCCAGTGGGTGGCCTGCGTCCAGGCGATGCAGGCCATGGGTGCCGGCGACCAGGTCGAGTTCGGCCCTGGCAAGGTGCTCACCGGGCTGGCGCGCCGTATCGACCGCACGTTGGGCGCCAAGGCGGTGTTCGACCAGACCACGCTGGAAAAGGCGCTCGGCGCCGAATAGATCAGACGGAATCACGACACCCCATTTCTGAGGAATACCCCATGTCCGAACAAGCGACCCAATTTGCCAACCTCGATGGCCGCGTGGCCCTGGTCACCGGCGCCTCGCGGGGTATCGGCGCGGCGATCGCCGATGCCCTGGTGGCAGCCGGCGCGACGGTGGTCGGCACCGCCACCTCCGAGAAGGGCGCGGCCGCGATCGACGAGCGCCTGGGCGAGCATGGCGCCGGCATGGCGCTGGACGTTACCGACGCCGCGCAGGTCGACACGGTGATCAAGGAGATCGAGTCGCGCTTCGGGCCGATCGCCGTGCTGGTCAACAACGCCGGCATCACCCGCGACACGCTGCTGATGCGCATGAAGGAAGACGACTGGGACGCCATCATCGACACCAACCTCACCTCGGTCTTCCGCCTGTCGCAGAAGGTGATGCGTTCGATGGCCAAGGCCCGCTGGGGGCGCATCATCTCGATCGCCTCGGTGGTCGGTGCGATGGGCAATGCCGGACAGACCAACTACGCGGCGGCCAAGGCCGGCATCATGGGCTTTTCCAAGTCGCTGGCCCGCGAGCTTGGCCCGCGCGGCGTGACCGTCAACGTGGTCGCCCCCGGGTTCATCGAGACCGACATGACCCGCGATCTGCCGGAAAAGCAGAAGGAGATGCTGCTGGGCAACATCCCCAACGGTCGCCTGGGCCAGCCCGAGGAGATCGCCTCGGCGGTGCGCTTCCTGGCGGCCCCCGAGGCCGGCTACATCAACGGCCAGACCATTCACGTCAACGGCGGCATGTACATGGGCTAAGGCCCGCCACGGCGCCCCGTGCGGCGAATGGGCATTTTTATTTGGCCTGCCGGTCGGTTTTCACTAGAATGCCGGGCAGTGTTGGCCCGGAGTTGCCGGGCCAAAACGTTTAATTGAACAGTGTTTGTACCAGAAGAGGTTCGATACGAATGAGCACCGTTGAAGAACGCGTCAAGAAGATCGTTGTAGAGCAGTTGGGCGTCAAGGAAGAAGAAGTCACAAATGAAGCTTCATTCGTTGACGACCTCGGCGCGGATTCCCTGGATACCGTCGAACTGGTCATGGCGCTGGAAGAAGAGTTCGAGTGCGAGATTCCGGACGAAGAGGCCGAGAAGATCACCACCGTTCAGCAGGCCATCGACTACGTCAACAACCACAAGGACGCCTGATTCGGTCCTTGTGCGTTTCGCAGGCCCCGACCGGGTGTCTGGGCGTGTGAACTGAAAAACCGTGTTTCGGCCTTCGGCAAGGGAGGTCGATCGCGGTTTTTTACTTGGTGGTACCCACCAATCGAACTGGAAAGAGCAGCATGAGCAAACGTCGCGTCGTGATAACCGGCCTCGGGCTGGTGACCCCGCTGGGCAACAACGTCAAGGATTCCTGGGACGGCATTCTCGCCGGCCGTTCGGGCGCCGCCTTCATCGATCGGTTCGACACCGACAAGATGGCGGTCAAGTTCGCCGCCACGGTGAAGGACTTCGATCCGACCGCGTTCATCCCAGCCAAGGACGTCAAGAAGATGGAGCCGTTCATCCTCTACGCCCTGGGCGCCTCGATCGAGGCGATCGAGGATGCGGACCTGATCAGCGACGGCCTCGATCTCGACCGGGTGGGCACCTTCATCGGCTCCGGTATCGGCGGGCTGGGCGGTATCGAGCGCAACACGCTCGCCCTGGAGAACCAGGGGCCGCGACGCGTCTCGCCGTTCTTCGTCCCCGGCGCGATCATCAACATGGCCTCGGGCCAGCTCTCGATCCGTTACGGCTTCCGTGGCCCGAACCTCGCCACGGTCACTGCCTGCACCTCCGGTACACACAGCATCGGGCAGGCCGCGCGCCTGATCGCCTACGGCGATGCCGACGTGATGATTGCCGGCGGTACCGAGGGCGCGGTCTCGCCGCTGGGCGTGGCCGGCTTCGCCGCCGCGCGGGCACTTTCCACCCGCAACGACGACCCGCAAGCCGCCTCGCGCCCCTGGGACCGCGACCGCGACGGCTTCGTGCTGGGCGAGGGTGCCGGCGTGATGGTGCTCGAGTCGCTCGAGCACGCCCAGGCCCGCGGCGCGCGTATCTACGGCGAGCTCAAGGGCTTCGGCATGAGCTCGGATGCCTATCACATGACCCTGCCGGCCACCGACGGCAACGGCGCCCGCCGTTGCATGGACGCCGCGCTCAAGGATGCCGACCTGGCGCCGGCCGACATCGACTACATCAACGCGCACGGCACCTCCACGCCGGCGGGTGACGGCACCGAGGTGCACGCCATCAAGTCGCTGTTCGGTGACCAGCCGGTCAACTGCCCGGTCAGTTCGACCAAGTCGATGACCGGGCACCTGCTGGGCGCGGCCGGCGGTATCGAGGCGGTGTTCTCGGTGCTCGCGCTGCGTGACCAGGTCCTGCCGCCGACGATCAACCTCGACAACCCCTCCGAGGACTGCGACCTCGACTTCGTGCCGCACGAGGCCCGCCGCGTCGAGGGCTTCGAGGTGGCGATGTCCAACTCCTTCGGTTTCGGCGGCACCAACGGCACGCTGATCTTCGGCCGCTCGGTCGACTGATGGACGCAGTGCGCCGCCCGATTGCGTGAGCCATCCGTGAGCGTGCCCGTCGTTCAGCGCCTGGCCAACCCTCCCGAGGGAGGGGCGCCGCTCGCCCGAGTGCTGATGGCGTCCGGCGAGGCCGGTAGCCACCTGTTCGAGAGCGTGACCGCCGGCGGCCCCTTGAGCCGCTGGTCGATCCTGTTTTCCGCGGCCGACGAACGGCTGCGAGCCCCGCCCGAGGGGATGGATGCCGCGCCGACCTTTCTCGACACCCTCCAGCAGGCCGTCTCCCGCCGGCAGGTGTTGCCGGCGGCATTCGATGCCCCCGGGTGGCTGGCATCCCAGGGCCTGCCGGCGACGTTTCCCTTCCTCGGTGGCTGGAGCTTCTTTCTCGCCTACGAGATGGCCGCGGAGATCGAGCCGACGCTCGACCTGCCCGCCTTCACGCTGGGGGCACAAAGCGGCTTTCCGCGCGCGGTCGCCGAGTATCACCCGGCCGCCCTGGTGCGGGATCACCTCGGCGGCGAGGACATCGTCGTCCACGACGGCAGCTCCCGGGGTGCCGAGCTGGCCGAGGCACTGGTTGCGGCCAGGGGGCGGGTGGGCAATGGCCGGAGAGATGATGAGCCGGGCCAAGGCGCGGTCGAACTGGCCGAACTCCATCCCCCCCAGGGGGCACCTCACCGCGAGCGCGTCGTTCGGGTGCGCGACTACCTGTTTGCCGGTGACATCTTCCAGGCCAACCTCTCGCATGCCTGGCAATTCCAGCTTGCCGATGGCGTATCGTCGGCCTCGGTCTACGAGGCGCTATGCCGTCGCAACCCCGCGCCGTTCGCCGCCTGGTATCGCCAGCCGGAGGGCGAGATCGTCAGTTCCTCGCCGGAACGATTGCTGCGCGTGGCCGAGGGGCACGCCGAGACCCGCCCGATCGCCGGCACCCGCCGCCGCGACCCGGATCCGGTGCGCGACCGCGAGCTGATCGCGCAACTGCAGGCGCATCCCAAGGAGCGCGCCGAGCATGTCATGCTCATCGATCTCGAGCGCAACGACCTCGGCCGCGTCTGCGAGCCCGGCTCGGTACGGGTCGACGAGCTGATGGTGGTCGAGTCCTACGCCCAGGTGCACCACCTGGTCTCGAACGTGGTCGGACGCCTGCCGGCGGCCTCCTCGCCGCTGGCCGCCCTGGCCGCCTGCTTCCCCGGCGGGACGATCACCGGCTGCCCGAAGGTGCGCTGCATGGAGATCCTGGCCGAGCTCGAACAGACCGGCCGCGGGCCCTATACCGGCAGCCTCGGGTATCTCAGCAACCACGGCCGGATGGACAGCAATATCCTGATTCGAAGCCTGTTTCTCGCCCCCGACGGGCAGGGCGAGTTCCGCACCGGCGGCGGTATCGTGGCGGACTCCGACCCGACGCGCGAGCTCGACGAGACCTACCAGAAGGCCCGCGGAGTGCTCGATGCCCTCGGTGGTGAGGCGGCACTGGCCGCCGGGGTTCCGGTCGAATGACCGCGGCGGGGTTCCCCCAGACCGACCGGGGCTGTGCCTTTGGCGACGGCCTGTTCGAGACACTGTTCATCCATGCCGGACAGGCACGACAACTGCACGATCACCTCGCCCGCCTGCGCTGCGGCCTGGCGCGACTGGGGTTGCCCGAGCCCACGGGCGAGCGGGTGCTCTCGGTCCTCGAACGGGCGATCGGTGCCGGGGCGACCGGCGATGGTTCGGCCGGCGTGTGCAAGCTCGTGATCACGGCCGGCGGCGGTCCACGCGGCTATCGCCGTCCCGAGGAGCCCCAATTGACGGTGACGGCCAGCGCTGGTCCGTTGCCGTCGATTTCCGCCGAGCCGTTGGCGGTCGATCCGGTGCCGGTGGTTGTCGAGGGGATGTCGGCGCTGCGCGGTCTCAAGCATCTCAACCGGCTTCCCCAGGTGCTGGCGCAGCAATCGTTGCCTGCCGGGCGGCGCGAGGGCTTGATGCTCGACCCGGGCGGGCGGGTGGTTTCCGGTACGATGGGCAACCTGTTCTGGCGTGAGCGCGATGGCTGGCATACCCCGCCGCTGGTGGGCGGGGCGATTGCCGGCACGCGCCGCGCCTGGTGGATCGAGGCGCTGGGTGCGCGCATCACGGCCTGTGCCCCCGGTCGCCTGGCGCTGGCCGAGGCGGCCTTTCTCTGCAACGCGGTCTCGGCCTGGCGACCGGTGGGTCAGCTGCTCGGTCGGCCGCTGGGCGAGGTCGACGTCCCGCCCAGCGACACGCTGGCCTGCATTGACGGCTGCTGGCAGCCGCCCGTCTCGCCGGGCGGCTTCGCGACGAACGCCGGGCAGAACCCGTGGCCGGCGGCGTTGTCCGCGGCCCTGGCGGGCAGCAGCTGGGGACGGGTCGCGCTGGCCGAGTGCGTTCCCTGCTCGGCGGCGATCCCGGGTGGGGCGTCACGTCGATCGATCGAGTCTTGAGGAGTAGCGGATGCGGCGAGCGATTGGAGTGTTCTTGACCTGGGCGGCCGGCATGGGCCTGCTCGCCGGCCTCGTGGTCGGGGTCGGGCTGGCCGCGCACTACTGGCAGATGCCGCTGGTGGATTCGACCACGACCGTGACGGTGGAGTCGGGCCAATCCATGCCGTCCATCGCGGCCTCCATCCATGAAGTGCAACCGGGCATCCCGGCCCGCGCGATCGACTGGACGGCGCGCTTTCGCGGTCAGGCCCGCTCCATCCAGGCCGGTGAGTACGAGGTCCGCCCCGACGAGCGCCTGGCCTCGCTGCTCGACCGGATGGTCGCCGGTGACGTGATCGAGTACCGGCTGACCATCCCCGAGGGCGTCACGGCCCAGGTGTTTCTCGACCGGTTGGCCGAGGCGCCGCGCATCCGGCGCACCCTCGACGAACTCACCGCCGAGACCGTGCTCGATGAGCTCGACCTGCCCGTCGATCATCTCGAGGGGTGGCTGTTTCCGGATACCTACCGGTACACGGCCGGTACCACCGATCGGGCGTTGATCCGGCGGGCCTTCACTCAGATGCGCGAGGTCGTTGATGCCGCCTGGGCCGCCCGTGCCGACGATCTTCCCCTGGAAACCCCCTACGAGGCGCTGATCCTCGCCTCGGTGATCGAGAAGGAAACCGGCCTGTCCGGCGAGCGCGACGAAGTCGCCGGCGTATTCGTCAACCGCCTCGAGCGCGGCATGCGTCTGCAGACCGATCCCACCGTCATCTACGGGATGGGCGAGGAGTACGACGGTCGCCTGTTCAGCCGTCACCTGCGCGAGGACACGCCCTACAACACCTATACCCGTGACGGGCTGCCACCGACGCCTATCGCCCTGCCGTCGATCGCCTCGATAAATGCCGCCACTCGCCCCGCCGAGACCGATGCGTTGTACTTCGTCGCCGACGGGACGGGGGGACACGCCTTCTCGCGCACGCTCGAGGAACATAACCGGGCGGTGGCGCGCTGGCGCGTCTTTCAGCAGCAACAGGGAGAGCGTCCATGACCGATCCGGCCGCCACGCCGCGGTTCATTACCCTCGAGGGCCTGGAGGGTGCGGGCAAGTCGACCGCCATGGCCTTCGTGCGCGAGTGGTTCGAGTCTCGCGGCGAGACGGTGCTGTGCACCCGCGAACCCGGTGGCACCCCGCTGGCCGAGGAACTGCGCGCGGTGCTCAAGGCGGTGCGCGACGAGCCGGTCGCCCCGTCCACCGAACTGTTGCTGATGTTCGCCGCTCGAGCGCAGCACGTCGAACGGGTGATCCGCCCGGCGATGGCTGAGGGGAAGGTAGTGGTCTGCGACCGCTTCACGGATTCCACCCGCGCCTACCAGGGCGCCGGTCGGGGACTGTCGATGGCCACCATCGACCAGCTGGCCGAGGTGGCGCACGCCGACTGCAACCCCGAACTGACGCTCTGGCTGGACGTGCCGGTGGCACTGGGGCTCGAGCGGGCGGCCAGCCGCGAGTCGGCGGACCGATTCGAGCAGGAAACGCTGGCCTTCTTCGAGCGGGTGCGTCACGGCTTCGAGGCGCTCGCAACGCGTGAACCGGCCCGGTTCCGCCGGGTGGACGCCACCCGGCCGCTGGCCGAGGTGCGCGCGCGGATCGAGGCCGAGCTGGAGGCGACGCATGGCCGCTGATACGCAGGAATCGACCTTCTCGGGTCTGGCCGAGCGACGGCTGGTCAGCGACCCGGCCACCATCGAGAGTGCCGGCTGGCTGAACGATGCCTGGACTCGACTGGACCGGATGATCGCTGCCGGCCGGTTGCCGCATGGCCTGCTGTTGCATGGCCGTCTGGGCGCGCCGATGACCGCGCTGATCGAGACACTGGCGCGCCGGCTGATCTGCGAGACCCCACGGGACGGCTGGCCCTGCGGGGCATGTCCCGCCTGCCGCCAGGCCGAGCAGGGCAGTTTCCCCGACCTGCACCGGCTGGCGGACGACCCCGAGCATCGCGACATCCCGGTCGATGCCATCCGCGCACTGATCGAGGGGGCGTTCATCACCCGGTACGGTCGCATGCGACTGGTGCTGATCGAGCGCATCGAGCGGCTCAATCGCGCCTCGGGCAATGCCTTGTTGAAGCTCCTCGAGGAGCCGCCCGAATCGATGCAGTTCCTCTGCACGGTCGAGCAGGTCGACCGCCTGCTGCCGACCATCCGCTCGCGCCTCCAGCGCATCCGCCTGCGCGAACCCCGCGCCGAGGAGCTGGCGGCCTGGTGGCAACAGGCCACCGGCTGTTCGCCCGATCGCGCCGAGCTGCTGGCCTTCATCGACGACCCTACCCTGGTCGACGGCACGGACCCCACCTTCGACTGGCAGGCGGTGACCCAGGCCTGGGTGCGCCTGGCCGAGGGGCCCGGCTCCCCCCTGGCCCCGATCGCGCCGTGGCTGGCCACACCCCGACCGGTGCTGGCTCGCTGGCTGCTGCGGCTCTGGCCGGCAGTGGCCCGTCGCCGCGCCGGCCTGGCGGCAGACATGCCGCCGGCGCTGGTGCCCATGGTCGAACGGCTTGCGCGCGCCCACGACAGCGAGCAGTGGCTGGCGATACAGACCCGGCTGGTGCAGTTCGCCCGCGAGGCCGGTCATCCCCTGCACCCGGAGCTGTCGGTCGAGCAGCTGGCGCTGGATCTCGTCGACCCGAGGCTGGCCCGCCGGCTCGAGCCGGTCGGATAAGGAATCGCAGTTCGGAGTTTCCTTCGCTTCGACCGCACCGCGATTGCCGGTAGACTAATCAAACGATTTTCCGTGTCCCGCTTCGGTCAGTTCGATGACCGAGCCGATCGATCAACCGTGACGAGGTAGCGTGCAATGGCAGCAGGAGGCGGCCTGGGTGGAGGCATGATCCACCACAACATCCCGGACAAGGACACGCTCTACAAGTCCTACATGCCATTCGTGAAGAACGGCGGGCTGTTCATTCCGGGACACACGCACATCCCGATGGGCAAGGAGATCTTTCTGACCCTCACCCTGATGGGCAGCCCCGAGCGGCTGGCCGTGGCCTCCAAGGTCGTCTGGGTGACCCCGCAGGGGGCCCAGGGCGGCAAGGTGGCCGGCATCGGCGTGCAGTTCGGCCGCATGGACCACGGCCGCACGCGTCAGCAGATCGAGACCTACCTCGCCGGGGCACTGGAAAAGGAAACGCCGACCTACACCATGTGAACCGACCGGACGGGGCGCCAGTGGCCCGTGACCGGTCCATTCCCGCGGAGCACCATGCAACTGTTCGATTCGCACTGCCACCTCGACCGGGTGGAACTCGACGCCTTCGACAACGACTTCGATCGCTTCATGCACACCGCCTGGCTCGAATCCGTCACGCGGATGCTGTGCGTGTCGATCAAGCCGGCCACGTGGCCGGCGATGACCGAACTGGTCGCACCGTATCTCGCCGGGAATCCCGACCGTCGCGCCGAGCGCCCCGAGGTGTTCCTCTCCTACGGCTTGCATCCGACCGACGAGGCCGGCGCGGTGATCCCCGCCGAGGAACTGGTGCGGTCGATCCGGGAGGATCCACACGCCGACTCGATCGTGGCGGTGGGCGAGACGGGTCTGGACTACTTCCACTGCGAGAAGGGCGAGCGCTGGCAGCACGAGCGCTTCGTCAATCACATCGAGGCGGCCAAGGCCGTTGGCAGGCCGGTGATCATTCACACGCGCGGGGCGCCGGGCGACACCATGGGTGTGCTGGAGCGCGAGCACGCCGAGGACTGCGGCGGGGTGATGCACTGTTTCGCCGAGGACTGGGAAACCGCGCGCCGGGCGCTGGATCTCGGCTTCTACATCTCGTTTTCCGGCATCGTCACCTTCAAGTCGGCGGCCTCGTTGCGCGAGGTGGCGAAGAAGGTGCCCGGCGACCGGATCCTGGTCGAGACCGACTCGCCATATCTGTCTCCGGTCCCGTACCGCGGCAAGCCCAACAATCCCATCCGGGTGCGTTACGTGGCCGAGATGCTGGCCGACCTGCGCGGTGAGAGCCTGCCGGAGATGGTGGTGCGGACTCACGAGAACACGCGGTGCTGGCTGGGTCTGGCAGACTGAGCAGCTGCCGCCGTTCGATTGACCGGCAATGAAAGAGGGGCCCACGCGGGCCCCTCTTTGCGTCCGGGTCATTCATCGCCGTGATGCTCAGTTGCTGGCTACTCGCAGCTCCTGGCCCGGCTTGAGTGCGGCATCCGGTCCGATGCGGTTGAGAGCGGTGAGCTCCTCGATGGTGGTCGAGAATCGCTGAGCCAGTTTCCAGAGCGTGTCGCCCGGCTGGACCACGTAATTCGACGGGGCGTTCTCGTCGTTCGGCCCGTCGTCCGTTCTTGCCCCGACAATTACCTTGTCGCCCGGGCGCAGGACGGGGTTGTCGCCGTAGGCGTTCATCCGTCGCAGCTCGGCAACCTTGACTCCATGCTGGCGGGAGATCGCCCAGAGCGACTCGCCGGCCTTGACGGTGTGGGTACGGGCGTTGCCCGAGGCGATTGCCTGCTCCACGCGTCCGGCCGGTACCAGAATGACCTGTCCGGGACGGGCGACGGCCGACTGCCGGCGGTTGATCGCGAGCAACTCGTCGACCGAGCTGCCGTAGCGCTGGGCGACGCGGTGGAAGCTGTCACCGCGTACGAAGGTGTACCGCTGCCACTCCTCGGCGGCACTGGCCGCCGCATTGAGGGTATCGACGTCGAAGCGTCCACGTGCCTCGCGCGGAACCAGCAGGCGACGTGGTTTCTCGCCGGTGATCGAGCGCCCGAATCCGGGGTTCAGCCGATAGAACTCGTCGTGGTCCATGCCGGTGAGGTCGGCCAGCTTGACCAGGCTCACGGAGCGGTCGAGCTCGACCTGGGCCAGGGCCGGGCGGTTCTCGATCTCATGCGGGGTGAAGCCGTACTTTTCCGGCGAGGAGAAGATCTTCACCAGCGCAAAGAAGCGGGCGGGGTAGTCCCGGGTCTCCTTGCGGATCTGATTGAGGCTCCAGAAGTCGGTCGGGCGACCGAGGGACTCGTTTTCGCGGATGGCGTTGAGCAGGGTGCCCTGGCCGCCATTGTAGGCGGCGATCACCGTGGGCCAGTCGTCGTCGAACATGCCACGCAGCTGGCTGAAGTAGGTGACGGCCGCCTCGGTCGATGCCTCGATATCGCGGCGGCCATCGTAGAAGGCGTCGCTTTCCAGCCCGAAGTGGGTGCCGGTCGACGGGATGAACTGCCAGATGCCGGCCGCCGAACTCGAGGACAGGGCCTGGGGCAAATAGGCACTTTCGACGATCGGCAGCAGGGTCAGCTCCAGGGGCAGGTCGGCCGCCTCGAGCTTCTCCACGATCATGTAGAGGTAGGGCTCGGCCCGCTCGCTCACCTCACGCAGGTAGTCCGGATGACGGCTGTAACGGCGGATCTCGGCGTCCACGCGCTCGTTGTCCGGCACCGGCAGGGTAAAGCGGCTGGCGACCGCCGCCCACAGGTCGTGTCGGTGGTCGGTGGCGGTCACGTCGTCATCGCCCTGGCCGCTGATTGCCGGCAGGGTGGAGACGCCGGGGCGGCTGGTTTCGCGTGCCTCGTCGCCCGGCCGATCTGTCGGTGGAATCGTTCCGGCACAGCCATGCAGCAGCAGGATCGCCGCAGGCAGGAAAAGTGCACGCAGCAGGCGCGTCGGCGTTGAAGTGTATCGAGGCGAAAGCAGGGCGATTGGCGAGACAGGCATGGTGTCAGTTCGAATCTCGTAAGCGGGAAGAGTCAGAGTCGCGCCAGGCCATCGAAGTCATCCTTCCAGTGGCGCAGCTGGGCGAAGGCCTCGATGTCGTCCTCGATGGTTTCGCCGACGTGGCGCTCGATCGCCTTGCGCAGGGCCGGCACACGGACGCGCAGGAACGGGTTGGTGCGCTTCTCGAGATCCATCGGGGCGCTGGCCGTCGGTTCGCCCTCGTCGCGTTTTGCCGCCACTTCGCGCACACGGGCGGCGATGTCGTGGTTGTCAGGCTCGGCGTGGGCGGCGAAGCGCAGACTGTCGGCGGTGTATTCATGGCCGCAGTAGATGGTCGCCTCCGGCCCGATCTGGTCGCCGAGGGCCGCCAGCCGGTCGAGCGAGTGCAGCATCTGAGCGGCGGTGCCCTCGAACAGCCGCCCGCAGCCGGCGGTGAACAGCGTGTCGCCGCAGAAGATCGCCGTGCCGCAGACGTAGCTCAGGTGATCCTGCGTGTGGCCGGGGGTGGCGAGAACCGCGAATTCGCCCACGCCGGGGACCGTGAACGAGTCGCCTTCGCCGACGACGTGGTCCACGCCCACCCGGCGACAGCTGTCCGGGCCGTGGATCGTCATGGGAAAGCGCCGGGTGAGCTCGGCCAGACCCTGGACGTGATCGCCGTGGTGATGCGTGATCAGCGTGGCCACCGGCTTGAGCCCGCGGGCCTCGATCGCCTCGATCACGGGGCCGGCCTCGCCGGCATCGACGATCACCGCGGCGCCATCTTTCCCCTCGATCAGCCAGACATAGTTGTCCGAGAGGACGGGAATGCAATGGATGGTCGGGGCGGCTACAGTATTCATGCCGACATGGTAACCCGATAGGACGAAGGCAAGGAATGCCTTTGGCGCCATGTGGGCCTTCACCATTCACGCTGCAGGGACGCGGCTCGATGGACACTATCCCCCTCGATGACCGGCGGCGGCCGGTCGACCCGCCCGGCGGGTCCACCCCGCGTGTCGGTGCCCGCTGGCTGTTGCTTGCCTGGGCGGCGGGCGCGTTGCTGGCCTGGTTCGTGCCATGGCCGCTGGCGCAGGGTTCGGGTCTTGCCGGCGAGATCGGCCCGTGGTCGATGCCGAAGGGCTGGCTGCTGGCCCTCGGCCTGGTGACGGCGGCGCTCGTGGTCCGGTGGCGGGTGCGTGCCAGCCCGGCGACCCGCGGAGCCAATCTCTCCTTGGCCCTGGCCACCGTCCTTCCGGTCGCGATGGCCGGCGTCCTGCACACCCTGGTGCCCGTGGGCACCTTGCTGGCCCAGACGCCGGTGTTCGACCAGCGGGTCGATTGCCGCCTCGACGGGACGATCGTCGGCCTGGTCGACGAGCGTGCCGACCGCCGGCGGTTCACCCTCTCGATACAGGGAGCCGGGCCGGCCGATCCCCGTGATGCACTGGCCGCCCGGGTCTGTCGCCAGCTGCCCGTCGGCGGGCGCCTCAAGCTCAGCGACTACAGCCCGACCGCCGAGCGGGTCGAGCTGGCCGCGGGCCTCCGCTATGCCCTCGTCGCACGCATCAAGCCCCTGCGAGGGCATGCGAACCCGGGCGGGTTCGACTACCGGCGTTACCTGTTCCGCCACCGGGTGCTCGCTACCGGCTACCTGCGCGAGCGGCAACCGAACGGCCTGGGCGCGGCCCCCGGCTGGCGGGCTCAGGTCGATCGGTGGCGGCATGGCGCCCGCGAGCGATTGCAGGCCAGCCTGAACGCGGTGCCGGGCTCGTCGGGGGCGCCGGAGTCGCTCGAAGCCGGGGCGGCGTTGCTGCACGGCCTGGCACTGGGCGATCGCGGCGAGCTCAGCGACCGTCAGTGGGAACTGCTGCTGGCCTCGGGGACCAATCACCTGCTCGCCATCTCCGGGCTGCACGTCGGCATGGTGGCAGCCATCGCCGCCTGGTGGGTGCGCGCACTCTGGGGGCGGTTGTCGATCAGCCGGGGCGTGCCGGCCCAGCGGGTCGCGGCCCTGGTGGCGGTGGTGGCAGCCTGGGGGTATGCGCTGATCGCGGGCTTGTCGATTCCCACCCTGCGGGCAGCACTGATGCTGACGATACTGCTGCTCGGCGTGCTGACGCAGCGACGCTGGCGGCTGCTCGATCTGTGGCTGATCGCCTTTGTGCTGGTGGTGGCGATCGATCCGTTCGCCCCGCTGGACATGGGTTTCTGGCTGTCGTTTGCCGCGGTGCTGCTGATCATCCTCCTGGTCCGCGGTCGTGACGCGCTCTGGCGACCCTGGGAAATGCTGCGCCTGCAGTGGCTGCTCACCCTCGGCCTGCTGCCGTTGACCTGGGGGTTGTTCGACCGGATCGCCTTCGCCTCCTTGCCGGCCAACCTAGTGGCCGTGCCGCTGGTCTCGATGCTGATCACGCCGCTGGCCTTGCTCGGGTTGTTCGCGGCGGGCATCAGCCCCGCGATCGCCACCTGGCCAATCTGGTTGATCAACGAACTGGGCACCGTGCTGTTCACGGTGTTGGCATGGCTGGTCGATGTCTTCCCGGATTCCAACCATGGCGCCCCCGGCGGACTCGCGCTGGGCCTGTTCGCGCTGGGTGTGCTCTGGCTGGGGTTCCCCAGACGCTTCCCGGGGCGCTGGCTGGCCATCCTGCTGTTGCTGCCCGCGATGCTGGTCGGGCCGGCGCGCCCGTCGATCGGGACATTCGAGGCCGTGGTGCTCGACGTCGGGCAGGGGGCGTCAGTGCTGCTGCGCACCGCGCACCACGATCTGCTCTACGATGCCGGCCCTCGTCACGGGCGCTTCGACACCGGTGAGGCCATCGTCCTGCCCGCGCTGAGGGCGTTGGGGGTGGAGTCGCTCGATCGCATCGTGATCAGTCACGCGGCGATGGATCATGCCGGTGGACTCGCGTCGATCCGGCAGGCCTTTCCGCAGGCCGCGGTGGTCGGCCTGTCGAGTGGGCGATTCGGTGTCGCCGAGCAGGCGGTGCCGTGTCGGCATGGCGAGGAGTGGCGGCTTGACGGGGTGCGGTTTTCGCTGATGCGCGCGCCGCGTGGCTCGGACAACGATCGCTCTTGCGTGTTACGCGTGGCTGGACGGTCGGAGAGTCTTCTCCTCACCGGTGACCTCGAGGCGGCCGGGGAGCAGTGGCTGCTGCGCCAGGCTCGGGTGGATGCCGAAACCGTGCTGGTGCCCCACCATGGCTCGGCCACTTCCTCGACCGCCGCTTTCATCGAGGCCACCGG
>NZ_JBKHFB010000037.1:0-16774 GCF_046540515.1 Guyparkeria sp. | reverse complement strand
ACCGCCACCCAGCCACCGGGGCAGCCATCGAAACCGACAATCCAGCGCCCGTTCATGCCGTTGGCCCGGGATGGCGGCCACAAGTCACTGGGGCATCGAGACGCATGGGACCCGCCTTCAGAAAAAGCGAAACCCCCGTCACCGAAGGTGCGGGGGTTCGTTTCGTCGACCGGGGTCGAATCAGCCCAGACGCTCGCGGATGCGGGCGGCCTTGCCGGTACGACCACGCAGGTAGTAAAGCTTGGCGCGACGAACGTCACCGCGGCGCTTGACCGTGATCGAGGCGATCTGCGGGCTGTAGGTCTGGAAGACCCGCTCCAGGCCCTCGCCGTACGAGATCTTGCGCACGGTGAAGGAGGAGTTCAGGCCACGATTGCGCTTGGCAATCACGACGCCCTCGAACGCCTGCAGGCGCTCACGATCGCCCTCGGTTACCCGCACGTCGACGGAAACCGTGTCGCCGGGGCCGAACTCCGGCACCTCGCGGGTCATTTGATCGGCTTCGATTTTCTTGATGATCTCGCTCATTTTCCGCCACCTGTTATCAATCGCGTGTCTGATTGGCCGGGGTCGTCATCGCCGCCCGCAAGCCAGTGTCTTTCCAGTGCCGACCGTTCGTCGTCGGTCGGCCCGTGTTGCAAAAATAGGTCCGGACGTCGCCGGGCCGTGGTCATCAGGGCCTGCTCGGCCCGCCATTCGGCGATCCGTCGGTGATCGCCGCTGGACAGCACCGCCGGCACGCCGCGTCCTTCCCATTCCGGCGGCCGCGTGTAGTGGGGGTGATCCAGCCGGTCGGCCTCGAAGGAATCCTCGACAACCGACTGCGCGTCCCCGACCACGTCCGGCAGCCGTCGCGCGATCGCGTCGACCACCACCATCGCCGCCAGCTCGCCCCCGGAGAGCACCAGGTCCCCGAGGGAGTACTCGACATCCACCCGGGAGTCGAGTATCCGCTGGTCGAAGCCCTCGTAGCGACCGCAGACCAGCACCAGCGGCTGCTCTCGCTCCGCCCAGTCGGCGATCACGTGCCGATCGAGCCGCTGCCCCTGCGGCGAAAGCGCCACGACCAATGGCCGTTTCGCGCCGGCGTCCATCACCGCCGCATCGATCGCCCCGCTGATCGGTTCCGGCTGGAGCAGCATGCCCGGCCCGCCGCCAAAGGGGCGATCGTCCACCCTACGGTTCCGATCGGTCGACCAGTCGCGCGGGTTGTAGCCGGCAACGTTCAACCGACCCTTCTCGATGGCGGAGCGGACCATGCCGCAGCGGTTCCCCGCGTCCACCAGTTCGGGGAACAGGGTCACCACCGAAATCCGCATCAGAAGTCGGGGTCCCAGTCGACCTCGATCCGGCGGGCATCGAGGTCGACCGACCGGATCACCTCGTCGGGCAGAAAGGGAATCAAGCGCTCCCGATCCCCGTGGACGACCAGCACGTCGTTCGCGCCGGTCTCCATCATGTCCTTCACCTCGCCCAGCACCTGGCCGGAGTGATGGACCACGTCACAACCGATCAGGTCGCGCCAGTAGTATTCGTCCGGGCCGGCCGGCGGCAGGGAGTCACGTCCGACAACCACCTCGGCCCGCCCCAGCGACTCGACGGCCGTGCGGTCGTCGAGGCCGGCGATCTTGACGGTCACGCCCTTGGGGTGGAACGTCAGCTTCTCTATCTGCGCCGGGCGCGTTTCGCCGCGCTCGGTGCGCAGGGTGACGTCACGGTACCGCTTGATGTTCTCGATCGGTCGAGTGAACACCTGCAGCCACACCCAGCCCTTGATGCCGTGGGGACGACCCAGCTGGGCGATGACGACCGGATCGACCGGTTCCGCCGACGCCGTCACCGCTTACTCGGCGGCAGCAGTCGCCTGCTTCTTGCTCTGGCGAACCAGCGAGGCAACGCGCTCGCTGGTCTGCGCACCGCGCTCCTGCCAGAAGGCCAGGCGATCGAGGTCCAGGCGCAGGCGCTCTTCCTGACCACGGGCGACCGGGTTGAAGAACCCGAGGCGCTCGACGTACGAGCCGCTGTCACGCGCGTTGCGCTTGTCGGTGACGACGACGTGGTAGAAGGGCTTCTTTTTGGCACCAGTACGAGCCAGACGAATCTTGACCATAACGCTTAACGATTCCTGTTGGATAAGTGACTGCCAGACTGCGTCGTCGACGACGCCGGCCAGCCATCTGACCGATCTCGCAGCCTCGGCAATTCACCGAGGGAAATTCAAGTGGCGCGATTTTACGGATTTTTGCGCAGAAATAAAGACCTGCGACCCACCGATTTTTCGGCGGGCCTTCGGGTCCGGCGGCGCCATTGACGCTCAGGCGTCGTACGGGTCCCGCAGAACGATGGTTTCCTCGCGGTCCGGACCGGTCGAGATCAGGTCCACCGGCACGCCGGTCAGTTCCTCGATCCGCCGGATGTAGGCGCGCGCCTCGTCGGGAAGGTCGTCGACATCCTTTACGCCCACGGTGGTCGCCTGCCAGCCGGGCATCGACTCGTAGACCGGCACGCAACGCGAGTAGGTATCGGCCGAGAACGGCGCGCTCTCGATGCGCTGACCCTCGATCTCGTAGCCGATGCAGATCCGCACCTCTTCCATGCCGTCGAGCACGTCGAGCTTGGTCAGGCACAGGCCCGAGAGGCTGTTGATCTGCACGGCGCGACGCAGGGCGACGGCGTCGAACCAGCCGCAGCGCCGCGCCCGGCCGGTGGTCGAACCGAATTCGTGACCGCGCTTGGCCAGCCGCTCGCCGATCTCGTCCTCGAGCTCGGTCGGGAACGGCCCGCCACCGACCCGCGTGGTGTAGGCCTTGGTGATCCCGAGCACGTAGTCGAGCTCGAGCGGACCGACGCCACTGCCGGTGGAGGCCCCGCCGGCGGTGGTGTTCGAGGAGGTCACGTACGGGTAGGTGCCGTGGTCGATGTCCAGCAGCGTGCCTTGCGCGCCCTCGAACATCAGGTTGCGACCTTGTGCGCGCATCGCCGCCAGCGTGCCCGGCACGTCGCCCACCATCGGCGCGAGGATCTCGGCCTGGGCCAGCAGCCGGTCGAGCGTCTGCTGGAAGTCGATCGGCTCGGCGCCGAAGTACTGGCGCAACACGAAGTTGTGGTAGTCGAGCACTTCGCCGAGCTTCGCGGCCAGCCGCTCGCGGTGGAAGATGTCCTCGAGGCGGATGCCGCGGCGGGCGACCTTGTCCTCGTAGGCCGGGCCGATTCCACGGCCGGTGGTGCCGATCTTCTGCTCCCCGCGGGCATGCTCGCGGGCCTTGTCCAGCGCGACGTGGTGCGGCAGGATCAGCGGGCAGGCCTCGGAGAGCATCAGGCGATCGGAGGCCGGCACGCCACGGGACTCGAGCTGCTCGATCTCCTCGATCAGCGCGTCCGGGGCCAGCACCACGCCATTGCCGATCAGGCACTTGACGCCCTCGCGCAGGATGCCCGACGGGATCAGGTGCAGGACGGTCTTCTCGCCGTCGATCACCAGGGTATGTCCGGCGTTGTGCCCGCCCTGGAAGCGCACGACCGCGCCGACGTTCTCCGTCAGCAGGTCGACGACCTTGCCCTTGCCCTCGTCGCCCCACTGGGACCCGAGAACGACCACACTCTTACCCATGGTCCAATTCACCTGTTAGCTGCCAAGTTTGTGTCTGTCCGTCGTCGACGGCGGCCAGTCGCGGCGCGCCGTCGGGAATCGATTTCGTCGTGATCACGCGATAGCCCTGCTCGCGCAATTCGCTCACCGCCCGATCGAGGGCGGCGTCGTTGAGTCGTGCCGGCGCGTAGGCGGTCGGACGCACCGACGCCTCGTCGTCCGCCTCGCCCAACAGGTCGCGCAGGTCGAGCGAGAAGCCCAGCGCCGGGCGCGAGCGACCGAACACCTGGCCAATGTCGTCGTAGCGACCGCCGCGGGCGATCTCCCGCCCCATGCGCGGCGAGTACGCCGCGTAGACCAGCCCGGTCTGGTAGTGGTAGCCGTGCAGCTCGGACAGGTCGACCAGCACCTCGCCATCGACGCGGGCGTCGATCGCCTCGGCCACGGTGGCGAGGCGATCGAGCGCCGCCCGCCCGTCGGCGTCAAGCAGCCCGTCCAGACGCTGCCGGGCCTGCTCGACCGTCGCCCGCCACGGCCCGTGCAGCTCGCAAAGCGCCTCGATGGCCTCGGCGAGCGGCGTCGCCAGCGACCAGTCCGCGAGCGTCTGACGGATCTCGGGAATGGCCTTGCGGGTGAGCGCGTCACGCAAGCGATCCTCGCGGGAGGCGTCCAGCCCGGCGGCGCGGACCAGGGAGCGAAACACGCCCACGTGACCGAGATCCAGCGTCATCTGCCGGCAACCACCGACCGCCAGCGCCTCGGTCATCAAGGAGATCACCTCCACGTCCGCCTCCGGCCCGTCGACGCCGAACAGCTCGGCACCGACCTGCATCGGCGCGCGCGAACCGCCCAGCCCGTCGGTCTTGGCGCGGATCACGGTACCGATGTAGCACAACCGCCGCTCGTCGACCGGCGGCAGGCTGTGGGCATCCATCCGCGCGACCTGCGGGGTCATGTCGGCCCGCACCCCCAGCTGACGGCCGGACAGGCCGTCGGTCACCTTTAGCGTCTCGAGATCGAGATCCTCGCCGGTGCCGACCAGCAGCGTGTCGATGAACTCCACCATCGGCGGTACCACCAGCTCGTACCCCCATCGATCGAAGGTTTCGAGCATGCGGGTACGAACGCGCTCAATGCGGCGTGCCTGCGCGGGCAGGACCTCGTCGATGCCGGCCGGCAGAATCCAGGGGGACTGATTGCTCATTGCGGTTGCAGGGTGTCGAGTGTGTCGTGGACGAAAGGCCGAGGCGGGACACGGCACGGGCAAAACCCGCGTATTGTAAACGCGGCACACAAAAAACCCCAGCCCGGGCTGGGGTTCTTGATTGACGATGGCCCCGGCAACCGGCCGCGCGGGCTAGCCCCAGACCCAGAGCGCCAGGCCGATCAGTAGCATCGCCAGCGCAATGCTCCGCATGCGCGCATCGGGCGTCAGGGCGAGCTGCGCGACCGCCTTGCGGTAGGTGCGCGGGCTGATGAACGGCAGCAGCGCCTCGATGATCAGCACCAGGCCGAGCACCCGCAACAGGTCGTCCATCATGACCGACGGCCCTTAGCGCGCCGGCAGCGCGTCGTCCTCCGATTCGCTCCCGCCATTCGGCGACTCGAAGTAGCGGAGGAACGGGCTATCCGGGCTGAGGATGAAGGTGTCGCTGCCGTTGGCGAATACCTTCTGGTATGCCTGGATGCTGCGATAGAAGGAGAAGAACTCCTCGTCCTGACCGAAGGACTCGGCATAGACGCGAGCGGCCTCGGCATCGCCCTCGCCTCGCAGCTCGTCCGCCTCGCGCTCGGCCTCGGAGATGATCACCACGCGCTGACGGTCGGCATCGGAGGTGATGCGCTTGGCCTGCTCCTCACCGCGCGAGCGGATGGCCTTGGCCACGGTCGAGCGCTCCTTCTCCATGCGCGAATAGACCGACTCGCGCACTTCCTGCGGCAGCTCGATGCGCATGATCCGCACGTCGACGATCTCCAGACCCAGCCCCGAGATGTCCTCGTTGGTGGTCTCGATCACGTTGCGCATGAACAGGTCGCGATCCCCGGAGACCACCTCGGCGATGGTGCGGCTGGAGATCTGGCTCTTCATGCTGTCCTTGACGATCTGGTTCAGGCGGCTCTCGGCCACGGTCTCACGACCGCGGGTCGCCCGGTAGAAGTCGGCCGGATTCGTGATGCGCCACTTGATGTAGTAGTCGACGATCAGGTTCTTCTTCTCGCTGGTCAGAAAACGCTCCGGCGGCGTGGACAGCGAGAGGATGCGCGTGTCGAACAGGCGCACCGAGTTCACGAACGGCAACTTGAAGTGCAGGCCGGGCTCGAAATCGGTCTCGACGATCTCACCCAGGCGGAACTTCACGCCCTCCTGGTATTCGGCCACCTGGAAGGTCGCGGTCGCATAGAGGAACACGACCACGACGATGATCGGCAGCAGCAGGCGCGTCACCCAGTTCATTCGGACCCCCTGGTACGCAGACCGGAACGGTTGTTGTTGGAACTGCCGGTCTCACCGCCGGACGGGAAGTTCGTCGACAGTGACGGCACCGCGAGCGGTGCACCGTCACGCAGGTCGCTGTCCTGCATCACGTTGCCCTTGTTGACCGGCGGCAGGTTCAGGATGTTGTTGGCGTTTTCCGGGTCGACCACGATCTTGTTGCCCTTGGCGTAGATCTCGCCGAGCGTGTCGATGTAGATGCGCTCGCGGATGATCGACGGGGCGATCTTGTAGGACGCCAGCAGCGCGTCGAAACGGGCGGCCTCACCCTCTGCCTGGTTGATCACGCGGGACTGGTAGCCCTTGGCCTGCTCCAGGATCTGCGCGGCGTCGCCTCGGGCACGCGGCACCACCTGGTTGGCGTAGGCCAGTGCCTCGTTGATGTAGCGCTGTTCGTCCTCGCGGGCCCGGATGGCGTCCTCGAAGGCCGGCTGGACCGGCTCGGGCGGCTGCACGTCCTGCAGGTTGACCGAGCGGACGGTCAGGCCGGTCTGGTAGGACTCGAGCAGTTCCTGCATGCGGGTGCGCACCGCGTCGACGATCTCGACCCGACCGTCGGTCAGGACGTAGTCCATGCGGCTCGAGCCGATGACCTCGCGGATCGCGCTCTGCATGACGTCCTGCAACGTGCTGTTGGGATCGCGGACATTGAACAGGAACTCGACCGGGTCGCGCACCGTGAACTGGCTGGCCAGGTCGACGTCGACGATGTTCTCGTCGTTCGTCAGCACGGTCATGCTCAGTTCACGATCGCGGTACTCGTCGACATTGACGGTGACCACGTCCGAGATCGGGTACGGCGGGTGCCAGTGCGGCCCCGGGCCGGCGGTGCTGGTGTACTTGCCGAAGGTCAGCACGACGCCGCGCTGACCCTCGTCGACGATGTAGATACCGGAGATCAGCCAGCCGATCAGCACGATACCGAGGATCGCGAGGATCCCCTTGGACCCGCCGGCGTTGCCCATGCCGCCACCTCCGCCGAAGCGGTCCTTCAGGCGTCCGAGGGCTTCGTCGATGTTGGGCGGCTTGCCGCCCCGGCCGCGGGGATTCGACCAGGGATCCTTACCGCCACCCGGCTCGTTCCAGGCCATGGGCTTCTCCAGTGATTGCCGCCGGCGAATCCGGCGGGCATGGGTATGTTCGCTTGACTACTCGAGGCGCAACCCGCCCGTCGGGCGGAAAGCAGCGCCAAAGTGTAGTGGCCGTGGCCGGGCGTGGCAACCGCCGTGCGGCAGGAGTCAGTGATCGGACTCGCGTTCGGCCAGGACCTGCTCGAACGGTTCGGGCGGCGTGGGCTCGGGGGCGTCGATCACCATGTCGGCCAACGTCGGCTCTTTCTTCAGCAATTGCCCCCAGCGGGCGATCGGCAGGTTGATCTCCAGCTGCCAGCCCTCCTCGTCGACCGACTCGTCGAGCACGGCGCCCTCGCCCTGCAGCTGGGCATACAGCCGTCCGTCGGCCATGGGGATGAACAGCCGCCGCGTGACACTGCTCGGCTCGAGGCGTTCGCCCAGTGCCTCGCGCAACTCGTCGAGACCGCGGGCATCGCGCGCCGACACCCACACCCGGACGGGACGATTGGCGGCGTCGCGATCGACGCGTACCGCGCCGTCCTCGAGCCGGTCGATCTTGTTCATCACGTCCAGGCGCGGCATCTTGCCGGCGCCGATTTCCTCGAGCACCGCCTCGACGTCCTCGATCTGCCGATCGCGCTCCGGCGAGGACGCGTCGACCACGTGCAGCAACAGGTCGGCCTCGAGGGTCTCCTCGAGAGTCGAGCGGAACGCGGAGACCAGTTCGTGGGGCAGGTGGCGGATGAAGCCGACCGTGTCGGCGAACACCACCGTCAGCTGCGGGGTCATCTCGACGCGACGCAGCGTGGTGTCGAGCGTGGCGAAGAGCTGGTCGGCCGCAAAGGATTCGGCCACGGTCAGGGCGTTGAACAGGGTCGACTTGCCGGCGTTGGTGTAGCCGACCAGCGCCACGGTGGGCACGTCGGACTGCTGGCGTCCCTTGCGCCCCTCGGCGCGCTGCCGGCGCACACGGGCGATGCGTTCCTTGAGCTGCTTGATGCGCCCCCCGAGAAGGCGGCGATCCATCTCCAGCTGGGTCTCGCCCGGCCCGCGCAGGCCGATCGAGCCGCCGCGCTGGCGCTCGAGGTGGGTCCAGCCGCGCACCAGTCGGGTCGAGAGGTGATTGAGCTGGGCCAGTTCGACCTGCAGCTTGCCCTCGTGCGAGCGCGCCCGCTGGGCGAAGATGTCGAGGATCAGGCCGGTGCGATCCAGCACGCGGCACTTGACCAGCCGCTCGAGGTTGCGCTCCTGGGAGGGCGAGAGCTGGGCGTTGACGATCACCAGCTCGGCCTCGTGAGCGGCGACCAGTTCGGCCAGCTCCTCGGCCTTGCCCTTGCCGATGAACAGGCGCGGGTCCGGGGTCTGTCGCTTGACCTCGCTCTCGGCGAGGATCTCGGCGCCGGCCGAGCGAACCAGCTCGCGGAACTCCGCCAGGTCCTCGTTGGAATCCACCGCGCGCTGCTCGACGTGCAGCAACACGGCCCGTTCACCGCCCTCGTGGCGCTCGAAGAACTCCATCGGGCTTATTCGTCACCCCCACCGTCGCGGCCCTCGCCCTTGGGCTCGGGATCGATGTTCACCGGCCGGGTGGGCACAATGGTGCTGATGGCGTGCTTGTAGACCAGCTGGGACACGTTGTTCTTCAGGAGGACGACGAAGTTGTCGAACGAGTCGATCTGGCCCTGCAGCTTGATGCCGTTGCGCAAGTAGATGGACACCGGGATGTGCTCGCGGCGCAGGGTGTTGAGAAACGGTTCTTGCAATGACTGGCTTTTGGCCATGGTGATTCCTCTTGTTGGTTATACGGCCTCTCCAGCCGGTCGGCCGTTCTCGGCGGCCTGGGGACCCCGTTGACACGACCGCCGCGACAAGCGGGCAATGGCCGTAACGATGGGGACGCCTGCCGGCAATTCAATCAGGGAAAAGTGTAGGGGAATTGCGGGCGGCCGACAGGCCGAGTGATCGCTCGCCCCGTCGAACCCGGTCGATGGCACACGACCCCACTTCAAGATACCGACGCGTCGAGAAAGTTCATTATGCGCGACTCGACCCGATCGACCGCCTCGGCGTCCATCGCCTCCCAGCGCGGCGCGGCGCGCAGCCAGGTGCGCTGTCGCTTGGCCAATTGCCGCGTGGCGGTGATCGCCCGCTCGCGCATGGTCGCGAAATCCCACTCGCCGGCCAGGTGCGACCAGGCCTGGCGATAGCCGACCGCCCGCATCGAGGGCAGCCCGGGATGCAGGTCCCCTCGGGCAGTCAGGGCCTCGACCTCGGCGAGAAAGCCCGCCTCGAGCATCGCATCGAAGCGTTCGGCGACCGCCCGGCGGGTGTGAGCCGTGCTCGGCGGCCAGAGGGCGATCGCCAGCAACGTCTCTCCAGCCAGCGGCGAGACCGGCGGGTGTGCCGCCTGCCAGGCGGTCAGGCTCTTGCCGGTGGCGCGAAAGACCTCCAGCGCCCGGCCGATCCGTTGCGGGTCGGTGGCGTGGATGCGCGCGGCGGCCACCGGGTCGACCTCGGCCAGCTGCCGATGCATGGCCGGCCAGCCGACCGCCGCCGCCTCGTCGGCAACGGCCTCGCGCACGCCCTCATCGGTCGGCGGCAGGCGCGAGAGTCCCTCGAGCAGGGCCTGGAAGTACATCATCGTCCCGCCGACCAGCAGCGGCACCCGGCCCGCCTCGCGCGCCGCGTCGATCGCGGTCACCGCATCGCGGCAGAATGCCTCGACGCTGTAGCTCTCGGCCGGATCGCGGATGTCGACCAGGGCGTGCGGGTAGCGCGCCAGCAGGTCCGCCGGCGGCTTGGCGGTGCCGATGTCCATGCCGCGGTAGATCATCACCGAGTCGACCGAGATGATCGACACCGGCAGCCGGTCGGCCAGGCGCATGGCAAGTGCGGTCTTGCCCGAGGCGGTCGGCCCGGCGATGGCGACGATGGGCAGGGTCTCCGCGCCCACCGTCACTGTCCCCGCATGAACCAGCG
This sequence comes from Guyparkeria sp., assembly GCF_046540515.1. Classification (GTDB taxonomy): domain Bacteria; phylum Pseudomonadota; class Gammaproteobacteria; order Halothiobacillales; family Halothiobacillaceae; genus Guyparkeria. The sequence goes on along the minus strand of NZ_JBKHFB010000037.1, from coordinate 6,639 downwards.
ATCGAGCTCCTCGATCGTCAGCCGACGCCAGGTGGGCCGGCCGTGGTTGCACTGATCCGAGCGCTCGGTACGCTCCATGTCGCGCAGCAGGGCGTTCATCTCGGCCACGGTCAGGCGCCGATTGGCGCGCACCGAACCATGGCAGGCCATCGTCGAGAGGATCTCGTCGATCCGATCGTCGATCACCGCGCGGGGCACGTCGCCGCCTGCCAGCGGCAGGCGGCGCATCTCGGCCAGCATCTCGCGCACCAGCGTCTCGATATCCGCCTCGCGCAGCATCACGGGCACCTCGCGCACCCGCACGCGCTCGGGCCCGACCCGGTCGAGCACCACCCCGGCCGCGGCGAACGCCTCCTGCCAGGCCTCGAAGGCCTCCGCCTCCGACGGCGAGACGGCGAGATCCACCGGCAGCAGCAACGGCGCGGCCGAGAGCACCCGCTCGCGCCAGCTCTGCTTGAGCCGCTCGTAGGTGACCCGCTCCGCGGCGGCGTGGGCATCGACGATGACCAGCCCGTCGCGATTGCGCGCCAGGATGTAGATCTCGCCCAGGTGGGCGATGGCGTAACCGAGCGGCGGAATCTCCTCGTCCACCGGCAGCGGCTCGGCCACGCCGCGATCGCCGCCCTCGCCGAGTCGCCCCTGTTCGAGCAGGGAGAAATAGCCTTGCGCCGCGCGACCGCCACTGGCGACCGACGGGCCGGGCGATCGATTGAGCAATGGACTGGTCGACACGCCCGGCGGGACGCCGTCGAACGGCATGGCGCGGGCCATCGCCTCGACCGACTCGCCATGGGCAGCGCCCGAGGACGCAACCCCGCCCGGGGTCGCCAGGGCCCGGTGTACCGACTGGAACAGGAAGTCGTGCACCCCGCGGGCGTCGCGAAAGCGCACCTCGGCCTTGGTCGGGTGCACGTTGACGTCCACGGCCGCCGGGTCGAGTGTCAGGGAGAGCACGTAGGCCGGGTGACGGGCGTGGTGCAGCACGTCGCTGTAGGCGCGGCGGATGGCGTGGGCGACCAGCCGGTCGCGCACCACCCGGCCGTTGACGAAGAACAGCTGCTGATCGGTGGAGGCGCGGGCATACTGCGGGCTGGCCACCAGCCCCTGAAGGGCGAACCCCGAGGCCGAGGCGTCGATCTCGCGCGCCTGCTCCAGAAAGCCCTGACCGAGCACGGCGGCAATGCGCGACTCGATCGCGTCGAGCTCGACCGACGGCAGGTCGAGCACCACGCGATCGTTGTGCGTCAGGCGGAAGGCGACCCCGGGATTGGCCAGCGCGAGCTTGCGCAGCAACTGATCGACGTGACCGAACTCGGTGCGCTCGGTACGCAGAAACTTGCGCCGCGCGGGCACGTTGAAGAACAGGTCGCGCACGTCGACCAGCGTGCCGGGCTTCGCCGGCGTCGGGCGGGGCTCGTCGAAAACGCCCGGGGCAAGCTCCCAGCCGTGGTCATGCTCGGCGGTGCGCGAGACCAGTCGCAGGCGCGAGATCGACTGGATGCTCGCCAGCGCCTCGCCGCGAAAGCCGAAACTGGCCACCGCCTCGAGGTCATCCAGGTCGCGGATCTTGCTGGTCGCGTGCGGGGAGATCGCCAGCGGCAGTTGCTCCGGGGGCATGCCGTGGCCGTTGTCACGCACGGACAATTGCTTGACCCCACCGGCGACCACCTGGACCTCGACCCGGTCGGCGCCGGCATCGAGCGCGTTCTCCACCAGTTCCTTGATCACGCTGGCCGGGCGCTCGACCACCTCGCCGGCGGCGATCTGGTTGACCAGGGACTGCGGCAGTTGGCGGATCTCGGCCATGGGGCTCCCGGGAAGGTGATCACGAAGCGAAAGCCCGTGATTGTCGCCCGCCGGCCTGCCGGGAGACAAGCATGGCGATACCCCGCCGGCCTGCAGGGTTCAGATCATGGCGTAGCGGGTGCCCTGCGGGGCGTGGGCCGTGTAGTAGCTGTTCACCCCCTCGAGAATGGACTGGGCGATCTGGCGCTGGTACTGCGAGGAGCGCAACCGCACCTCCTCGTCGGGATTACTGATGAAGGCGCTCTCCACCAGAATGGAAGGGATGTCCGGCGACTTGAGCACCGCAAACCCCGCTTGCTGGACATCGCGCTTGTGCAGCTTGGCCACGTTGCCGATGCGTCCGAGCACTCGATCGGCAAAATCAAGGCTCGACTCCAGCGTCTTGGTCTGCGCCAGGTCGAGCAACACCGAGGCGACGTCCTCGTCATGCCCCGAGAGCGACGCCCCACCGACGAAGTCGGCGCTGTTCTCCTTGGCGGCCAGCCAGCGGGCGGCCTCGGAACTGGCACCGTTCTGGCTCAGGCAGTAGACCGAGGCCCCCTTGGCCGAGGCCAGGCGGAAGGCGTCGGCGTGCACCGAGATGAACAGGTCGGCCTCGTGACGCCGCGCGATCTCGGTGCGCTGTCGCAGCGGGATGAAGCGATCGTCCTCGCGGGTCATCACCGGCGTCAGGCCGGGGGTCGCCTCGATCAGGTCGCGCAGCTGCAGGCCGATGTTGAGCACGATGTCCTTTTCCCGCGTGCCGCGACGGCCGATGGCGCCGGGGTCCTTGCCGCCGTGGCCCGGATCGATCGCCACCACAAGGTCGCGGAACGCGCCCGAACTCGACCTTGCGGAAGATTCCTGGCGCGGGACATCCGGGCGCTCGGCGATCACGGTTTCCGCACCGCCACCGTGGGGCAGGTCGATCACCAGCCGGTGAGACCCGCCGCCGGTGGGTGGCAGGATGATGATCTGCGGGCGGGCCCGCTTCTTGAGGTCGAACACGAGACGCAGGTCGTGGCCGTTGCGCACACCGACGCGCAGGCCCTTGACCACCGGGGAGTCCGGGGTCGACGGCAGGGATACGTCCTTGAGCCGGGCCGAGTGCACATCGATGACCGCGCGCGCCGGGTCGTCGAGCAGCAGCGTGTCGAAATCGACCGGGTCGGAAATGGCGAAGACGTAACGGGTAAAGCCGTCGTGGCTCCCCGCCTCGACGCGAGAGACATCGACCGCCCGGCCGGCCAGCGCTGGACCGGCCAGGGGAAGACCGAAGGCCGCTGCCCCGGTGCCCAGCGCCATGCGCAGGAAGCGGCGGCGATCGGCGGTCAGCAAGGCAAGTGCATCACGGTCAGATTGGGATGAGTTGTTCATGCTCCACCTCTGGCAACACAGCCCCAAGAACGTGTCGTACGACACGGTTCCTACAGTGTGCGCCAAAAGGGATTTTTTTCAACAATTGCAAGAAGATAGCGCGCACTCCTTAACCCGATACGAGGAGCCCGCTTACCAAATATGGCACCCATGAGACAGATGCGGCACAAGATGATGTGGTTTCAAAGGCGTTGAAAAAACGCCACACCCAACGGCCGACCCGCTCAGTCGACGGCAAGCCCTGCCAACCAGGCCGCTCCCAGCGCCGTGAGCGGGCGGCAGGCAACATCCCGGTGATCGGGGTGATCCACCGTGCCACGCAGGGACAGTTCGAGGTCGGCCACGAGCTCGCCGTGGGCCTGGCTCAGCCACTCCACCAGGAACAGCGCCTGGTCGACCTCGTCGCGCACGCCGAGGTAGTCGAGTTCCTCGGGGTCGGCCAACCGGTAGAGGTCGAGATGCAGCACCCGGGACGGTCCGCCCGGGCCGGCCGCCACGTCGTAGGGCTCGACCAGCGTGTAGGTGGGACTGCGGATGGTGCCTTCCACCCCCAGCGCACGCAGGAACGCCCGGGCGAAGGTCGACTTGCCGGCGCCGAGCTCGCCGCGCAGCGACAGCACGCCCGCCGGGGGCGCCACCGCCGCCAGGCGGGCGGCGAACGACTCGACGGCCGCCTGGTCGAGCCCGTCCCGCCGCACCCTGTCGTCGGCGTGGGTCACGAGACCATTCCCGGCAAGGCATCGCCTCCCGCCGAACCTATCCGCCGCCAGCCCGAGCAAGCCGGGGCGATCCGACCGTTCAACCGCCCCCGGATCGCCTCGAACAGGTCGCCGGCGGCCATGCCCCACTCGCCACGGGCTGCCCCCTCGATCTCGCCGGCCTCGGCGTGCAGACAGACCCCCAGCTCCATCGCGGCAGAGCGCGACAGCCCCATGCCGAGCAACGCGCCGAGCAGGCCGGCCAGGACATCCCCGGTGCCGGCGGTGGCCAGCGCCGCGCCCCCCCGCTGGCAGACCGCCACTCGCCCGCCGGCGACCAGCACGCTGCCGGCCCCCTTGAGCACCACGGCGCAGCCGAGCCGATCGGCGAGCATGCGGGCCGCACCCAGGCGGTCGGCATTGATCGCATCGGTATCGCATTCGAGCAGCATGGCCGCCTCGCCCGGGTGCGGCGTGACCACCGCCTCCCGGTCGCGCAACGAATTCGGCCCCAGCAGGCGCAGCGCATCGGCATCCACCACCAGCGGCAAGGGACAGTCGCGCAACGCCCGCCAGACGGCCATCGCCCAGGCATCGCGTCCCAGCCCGGGGCCGACCACCACACTGGTCGCCAGGGCGGCAAGCCGCAGCAGCTCCTGGGCCGAGTCGACCCCGTGCACGATAAGCTCGGGGCGGCCGACATTGAGCGTCGCGGCATGATCGGGGTGGGTGGCGACGATGACCTTGCCGGCCCCGGCACGCAGGGCCGCCTCCGCGGCCAGGCGCGCGGCGCCGGGCATGCCGCGATTGCCGGCCGCGACCAGCACCGTGCCGAAGCGCCCCTTGTGCCCGTCGACCGCACGCGGGCCGAGGTGCGCGCCACCGGCAAGCAACTCGAGCGGGGGCTCGTCGGCGGACTCGATCGGGCAGCCGAGGTCGGCCAGTACACGTTCGCCACAGGCGGCCAGAGCCGGGCCGGTGCTCAGGCCACGCTTGATGCCGAGAAACGTCACCGTGACGTCGGCCGGCAGGGTCAACGGGTCGACCGCCCCGCGGTCCGCGTCGACGCCCGACGGCAGGTCCACCGCCAGCACGCCCGGGCGCTGGTCGCGCGCGTCCACCGCACGGTAGACGCGCTGGAGAAAGGTGGCCGCCTCGCCCGCGATGGCACGGTCCAGGCCGATACCGAACAGGGCATCGACCACCACGTCGGCGCCCGCGAGCGCCGCGTCGATGGCCGCCGGCTCGTCCCGCACCTCGCTCCCGGGTGCAGCCGACATCAACGCCGACCAGGCGTGGGCGGCACTGCCCTGAAACTCCGGCCGACGCCAACCCAGCAGATCGACCGCCAGCCCGGCCTCGCGGGCCAGCCGGGCGATCACCAGCCCGTCGCCGCCGTTCTGACCCGGGCCGACCAGCACGGCCAGTCGCCGGGCATCCGGCCAGCGCTCACGCAGTTCGGCAAAGGCCGCGCCTCCGGCACGCTCCATCAGGCCGTAGGGATCCACCCCGCCGGCGAACAGCGCCCGCTCGTGGGACTGGATGGCCGCCACCGACCAGGCGCGCGTCAGGCACGGGTCGGCAGCGGGGCGAACGAGACGGGGGACGGCCATGGCTTGGGCGACCTGCTCAGCCGAGGATGTCGGGGCGCGGCAGGAAACCCAGCGCATCGAAGGCGCGCTGGAGTGTCGGGCGGGCACGGGCTGCGGCGCGCTCGGCGCCCTTGGCCAGGATGGCGTCCAGCCCCGCCTCGTCCGCGCGGATCTCGCGGTAGCGCGCCGTGATCGGCTCGAGATGCGCGATCACCGCCTCGCCGGTCTCCACCTTGAGCTTGCCGTAGCCCTCGCCCGCCAGCCGGTTCTCGATCGACTCGATCGACTCGTCGCCGAAGATCGACAACAGCGTCATCAGGTTGGAGACACCCGGCTTGTTCTCCGGGTCGAAGCGGATCTCCGTGTCCGAGTCGGTGACCGCCTTCTTGAACTTCTTGAGGATCTTCTTCGGCTCGTCGAGCAGGGCCACGTAGCTGGCCTCGCTGGGGTCGGACTTCGACATCTTGGCAGTCGGGTCCTGCAGCGACATCACCCGCGCGCCGGCCTTGGGGATGAACGGCTCGGGCACGGTGAAGATGTCGCCGTAGAGCTTGTTGAACCGCATGGCGAGATCGCGGGTGAGCTCGAGGTGCTGCTTCTGGTCGGCGCCGACCGGCACGTGGGTGGCCTGATAGAGCAGGATGTCGGCGGCCATCAGCACGGGGTAGTCGAACAGGCCGGCGTTGATGTTCGCCTGGTGGCGCTGCGACTTGTCCTTGAACTGGGTCATGCGCTCGAGCTCGCCCATGTAGGTGTAGCAGTTGAGCACCCAGCCCAGCTCGGCGTGCGCGGGGACGTGGGACTGGACGAACAGCGTGCTCTTGTCCGGATCGAGCCCGCAGGCGAGATACAGGGCGAGGAAGTCGTAGCAGCGCGAGCGGAACTCGGCCGGGTCCTGGCGCACGGTGATCGCGTGCAGGTCGACCAGCATGAACAGCGCGTCGTGCGTGTCCTGCATGGTCACCCAGTTGCGGATCGCGCCGACGTAGTGGCTGATGAGCAACTGGCCGGAGGGCTGGATGCCGGAGAGCACCACCGGCGGCTTGGCATTCTTGGACATAGGATGTGGCTTCTTCAAGCGGATGGATACGGCATGTTCCGGGCCGGGCGGAAAATCCCCCTGCCCGCCCCGCCAGGGGCGGAACATCATAGCAAAGGCCCGACGAGCGTCATTGACCACCTATCCT
>NZ_JBKHFB010000036.1:0-17019 GCF_046540515.1 Guyparkeria sp. | reverse complement strand
TCGGTGATGCCCGCGACCTTCACGCCTCGACCACCGTTGGCCTCGAGCACCGTCTGAAAGACCGGGTTGCGCGCCTTGTAGGCCTCCTCCGGTGACGAGGCCTCCACGTTCGCGTTCGCGAGGTTCGACGCGGTGGTATTCAGGCGCGTCGATTGCGCCGCCATCCCGGAGGAAGAAATATTGAACACGTCATACAAGCTCATGAGTCACCTGCCTTGACTGGGAAATGTTGTCCATCGGGCCGGCTCGCTGGCCCCGCGGCTGGTCATCACTGACCACCACCCAATGCCTTCTTGATGCCGGAAATACGCGAGTTGAGAAACGAGAGCGTTGTCTGGTAACCCACGGCATCCTGGGTATAGCCCACGCGCTCCTTGTCCGAATCGACGGTATTGCCGTCGAGTGCCGGTTGGTCGGGCACGGAATAACCTTCACGGATACCGCCCGAGGACCCCATCCCGCCGAGCTGACGCGGATCCTCTGTCATCAGGCCACCGGCACCCCTTGACGAGGACTTGTTCTGCAGGGCCGACTCCATCGCCTGGTCGAACGACATCGCCCGCGCCTTGTAGCCCGGGGTGTCGGCATTGGCGATGTTCTCCGCGCGCATCTTGAGACTGCGCTCCTGGAGAACCAGCGCATCGTCATGGATACCGAACAGGCGGTCATTGATGATCGACATGAAAAAACCCTCGACACAACGTCTGTGCCGAGGGCTTATGCGATAAGCATGCCAGTTTCTGGAAAAGGGTCCGCCGAGGACGACGATCGACCCGACTGTCAGCCCTTGAGGCGGTAGGCGGTCCCGCCGGTGGGTAGTCGCTCGGGGGTGAAGCGATCCGAGAGTTGCGTCAGCGATTCGGACGCGCCGAGGATCAGGTAGCCACCCGGCACCAGGGTATCGGCGATGCGATCGATGATCTTCGCCTTGGTGTCGCGCGAGAAGTAGATCAGGACATTGCGGCAAAAGACCAGGTCGTAGCGGCGGGACTCCGGGCGCAGCTCGAGCAGGTTGCCGACACGGAACTGAGTGCGGCGGCTGATCTGCGGCGCGACCTTCCAGCCATCGCTGACCTTGACGAAAAATTGACGCTTGCGTTCCGGTGACAGCCCGCGCCCGAGCGACAGGTCATCGAAGACACCCTGGCGCGCCTTCTCGATGACCACCTCGGATATGTCGGTACCGACGATCTCGACATTGAACGGTACCCGCTGCTCCTCGGCGATGATGCTGATCGAGTACGCCTCCTGCCCGGTGGAACAGGCGGCCGACCAGATCCGGTAGTTGGTCTTTTTCGCGGCCGCCGCCTCGGGGAAGAACTTCTTTTCCAGGGCGGCGAAGGGGTAGCCGTCACGAAACCAGAGGGTCTCGTTGGTGGTCATGGCGTCGACCACGTCGCGTGCGAGCATGCGGTCGCGGCGCGACAGCAAGGTATCGATCAGTGATTCGACCGTCGAGAAGCCCTTCGCGCGGGCGACGCGCGACAGGCGGGTTTCCACCAGGTATTGCTTGTCACGGCTCAGCAGGATCCCGCTGTGCTGTTCCAAGAAAGCGCAGAACCGGTCGAAGGTTTCGGCCTTCATGCCGGGGTCAAACCCCGTCCACGGCGTGGTGCACCTCATGACGGCTCAGGGCGTCACCCACTACCCGCGCGAGGTCGTCCGGGTGAAATTTCGGAATGAAGCGGTCCGCGCCCACCTGCTTGACCATCGACTCGTTGAACACGCCGGACAGCGAGGAATGCAGGATCACGTAGATATCCTTCAGCGCCGGGTCCTGGCGAATCAGCGATGTCAGCGTGTAGCCGTCCATGGTCGGCATCTCGATATCGGAGACGACCATGGCCAGGCGTTCGAGCTGCTCGGGCTGCTTTTCCTTCCAGCGGCGCAGCGTATCGATCGCCTCCTGACCGTTCTTCGTGACCACCGATTTCAGGTGCATCTGATCAAGCGTGCTTTCCACCTGCTTGCGCGCGATAACCGAATCGTCGACCACCAGTACCAGGTCCGACCCCTTGGCGATCTCGCCGTACTCGCCGATGACGTCGTCAGAGACGGTGTCGGCCACGCCGACCACCCGGGCGAAGATCTGCTCGACGTCGATGATCTCCACCAGTTGCTTGTCGATGCGCGCCACGGCCGTCAGGAAATTGGAATTGTTGGTTCCGCTCGGCGGCGTCAACACCTCTTTCCAGGAAAGGTTGACGATCCGGTCGACCGAGTGCACCAGAAAACCCTGCACGGCACGGTTGTACTCGGTGATGATGACGAAGGCGTTCTGCACCTGTTCATCGGTCATGCGCCCCTTGCCGATCGCCTCCGACAGATCGATGACGGTGATGGTATGACCGCGCACGTCGGCAATACCCCGGATCGAGCTGTCCGAGTGCGGCACGTCGGTCAACTTGGGGCACCGAATCACCTCGCGGACCTTGAAGACATTGATCCCGAAACGCTGATCGTTGCCCAGGCCGAATACCAGCAGTTCCAGACGGTTTCGACCCGCAAGCCGGGTGCGGGAATCGACGGATGACATCACGTTGCTTTTCACGGTAGTCCTGTCCTGGTGACGCAGAATGTGGCGGGAACACGGTCCGTGTTCGCGGTTCAGACGGCGTATCGGCGCCACGGACGCAATCTTTAGCGCCGGGATCGCTTCGACCCGCCGACCGGAACGGACTGCCGGGGTACGACTCCGCCCGGTAGATTCGTGTCTTTTCGCGGGCACGCGACGCGCGATGCCCACCGCCATGGTAGCGCAGTCGAGCAAGGCTTGCCCCACCCGATGGCAGCGCATCGGGCCTGCTCGGCGCACAGAATCGCCGGGCGGATGAGTGAATGGCATGGTAAGTGCATATGCAAAACAGGACAAGGCAAACCCACCCCAGGTCACCACAACTACCCCGATGAGTAGATTCCTCCCTCTAGCTCGCCTCCCCTCGCTTCGGCCCCCGGGAATGCACCCATCGATCCGGTGGCTGCGATTGGTGGTCTGGCTGGCGGGCCTGCTCGCGCCAATGGCGGTGCTGGCCGAGGTGCCCGAGACGGTGCAGGCCCAGGTCGGCCAGGCGATGGACGCCTATCTCGAGGGGCAGGGTAACGGCAACGAACAGCTGACCCTGCGCGCCGGGCGACTCGATCCGCGCCTGCGCCTCAAGGTCTGTGACCAAGCGCTGGAGATCAACGAGGGCCGACCGCTCAACCTCAACCGGGGTCGCCAGACGGTGAAGGTCAGTTGCCATGGCAGCTCCCCCTGGCGCATCTTCGTGCCGGTGGAGCTCAATCGCCGCCAGCAGGCGGTGGTCGCTGCCCGGCCACTGGCTGCCGGCGAGGTGATCGCTCGCGACGATCTGGATATCGCGACGGTGGATGCCAACCGGGCGAGTCGGCAGTACTACACGGATCCCGAGGAACTTGTCGGCATGGCCGCTACCCAACCGCTACAGTCGGGCCAGTTGATTAGCGCTCGCAACCTCGGCATCAACGCCGTGGTCGAGCGCGGCGACATCGTCACCATCCAGATCGGACGAGGCGGATTCGTGGTGGGCTCGACCGGCGAGGTGCAGGGCCGGGCCGGGGTCGGTCAGCGCGTTCGGGTGAAGAACACCGGATCGGGCAAGGTGATCGAATCGATCGTGATCGACAGCCGCACCGTCGAGGCGATCGGCGGTTGAGCCGCCCGCTCGCCCCGGTCAGCGTGACTCCAGAGACGCACTATCAGTCGACGCTAAAGTTTTCCGCCGATCGGCCGACATTGGAGGGCGAAGGCGAATTTACGTTAACCTAGACGCCTGCCAGCCGGGCCCGTGCCACGGCGCGGACATGTTGTCCGAGACAGGAAGGATCAAGCACCATGGCAAACGAAATCAACGGCTTTGGCCCCCGCAATCTGGGCCCGAACTCGTCGGTGGACTCGTCCCGAGGCCGGGCCGAGGCCAAGGGCGAAAGCCAGCGAGCCCCCGGCAGCGCGACGACGGGCATCAAGGAGGATGACGCCGTGACGCTATCCAGCGGGGCTTCCCAGCTCCGGGAAATGGGCCAGGCGATGGCCGAGTCCGCCCCCTTCGACCAGGCCAAGGTCGATCGGATCAAGGACCTGATCAGCCAGGGCGAGTACCAGATCGATTCCAGCCGCATCGCCGAGAAGCTGCGCCAGTTCGAGACCCTTTGACCGAGACCCTTTGACAAAGGCTCGAAGCGCCGCGACATGATGCCAGGCAAGATACCCCGGCGGGTTTTCCCGACCGGGGTGCTTTCATTGGTGGCGGACAATTCGTATCCTCGGGCTGCCGCACCGACGGCTAGGCATCACTCGGCCCTTCTCGCAGCGGCACCACGCTGGCATACACCAGACAGGCACCCACGATGACTCCGTTCGACACCGAATCCCCCGCCAATCATGGGGCCGTCCCGGCAACCGACTGGCTGTCCGCCATGCTCGAGCCGGCCACGGCCCTGCTCGACGAGCACCAGCAGCTCGCCGGGTTGCTACGGCGAGCCGAAACACCGTCACTGGACGAATTCGACGCGGTATTTCGCCGCATCCGGAGGCACAACGAGCAGCTGGCCGAGGCCGAACAGGCCCGGCTGGACTGGCTCGCGGCCCACGGCGAGACCGACACGGACACGGCATTGCAGGCCGAGGAGGCGCCGACGCGCGCCCGCTGGGAGCAACTAAAGGAGACGGCACGTCGTTTTCGCGACCTGTCCGAGACCAACCTGATGGCGCTGCGACGGATCGATCATTTCCTCGGCGAGCGAATCGCGTTCCTAACCCAGCACGACGAGCCGGTCGGCCCGCTCTACACCGCCGGCGGCACCGAGCACAACACCGGCGGTCGTGGCCGTACCCTCGGGGATGCCTGACCGGGGAAAACCGGCAAGCGTGGAAGCGTCTGACCGGAGCTTCCCCGTCAGCCGTCGCGAACGAGCAACAGCGCGTGACTCTCGCCAGCCCGCGTTTCGCGGCTGACCACGAACCCGTCCGGCAGCCGCAACGACCCCGGCGCCCCCCCTTCGACAAACACATGCGCCTCATCGGCCAACCAGGACGCTTCGGCCAGGACGTCCAGCGCCTCCTGCAACAGCTGCGGCTGGCGAAACGGCGGATCGAGGAACACCAGGTCGATCGGCCCCTCGAACCCTTCCGGTGGCGACGACCACCAGTGACGGGCGTTCATGGCCCAGACCGTGAACCGTTCCGGCGGGGCATCGAGATGGGCAAGGTTCTCTTCCAGTGCCCGCGCCACCCGGGCCGAGCGCTCGACGAACCCCACCCAGCTCGCCCCGCGGGACAACGCCTCGATGCCCAGCACGCCGCTGCCGGCGAACAGGTCGAGCACACGCCGGCCGGCAAGCCCCTGCCCCAGCCAGTTGAACAAGGTCTCGCGTACCCGGTCGGGGGTCGGGCGCAGATCACGGGCCGGCGGGAAACGCAGACGCCGTGAGCGCCAATCCCCGCCAATCACACGCACCTGCTCGCCGCGCGCCGGGTTTCGTCCCTTGGGGGTGCTGGGCATGATCTCCCTCCTGGCCAGTCGCTGAAAGTCGGACCGCCGCTGGCCCCTGACGGCGGCCGACGGCGGATCGCTGCATGATAAACTTCCCCGGCGTCATGCGGGCCAGTGCCACCTAACGGCCACGTCCCGCCGCCCCCGGCCGTCATCCGCCGCGAACCCAGGTAACAACAACGTCATGTTCGGATTTCTCAGACGCAAGAAGCGCCAGCCCGACGCCAACGAGGTCCGGGACGAGTCCGCCCACGTCGAGATCGCCGCCGACCGGGGCGAGACGACACAAGGGGATATCGACACCCCCGCGACCGCCGTGTCCGCCCCACCGTCCGCGGAGCCGTCGCCCGCCCCCGACGAACCCATCCGTCAGGAATCCGACACCCCGCCACGCGCAGCAGGTGAAACACCCGCCGCCGGCCAGCCGGAACGGTCCGGCTCGCTTTTCAGCCGTCTGGCCAAGACCCGGTCGGGCCTGACCGAGGGGCTCGGCGAGCTCTTTCTCGGCAAGAAGCAGATCGACGACGAGCTGCTCGAGGAGCTGGAAACGCGACTGATCATGGCCGACGTCGGCCAGGCGACCACGGCGGCGCTGATCGACGAGCTGACCGACGAGGTCAGCCGCAAGCACGTCGATGACCCCGAACACCTCTTCGAGACGCTCCATCGCCTGATGGTCGAACGCCTGGAGGCGGTCCAGCCAGCCGAGCCACCGGCACGACGCCAACCCGGCCGCCCGCACGTGATGGTGGTCTGCGGCATCAACGGCGGAGGCAAGACCACCAGCATCGGCAAGCTTGCCCACCGCTTCAAGGCCGAGGGACGTGACGTGACGCTGGCCGCGGCGGACACCTTCCGCGCCGCGGCCGTCGAACAGCTCATCCGCTGGGGCGAGCGCAACGAGGTACGCGTGATCGGGGAGCCTGGCCGCGGCGATCCCGCCTCGGTGGCCTTCGACGCGGTCAGCTCCGCCAGGGCACGCGGCAGCGATATCCTGATCGTCGACACCGCCGGGCGCCTGCACACCCAGTCGGGCCTCATGGACGAGCTGGGCAAGCTGATCCGGGTGATCGGCAAGGCCGAGCCCGAGGCGCCCGACGAGGTGCTGCTGGTCATCGATGCCAGCATCGGGCAGAACGCGCTGGTCCAGGCCCGACAGTTCAACCAGGCGGTCAAGCTCACCGGGCTGATCGTCACCAAGCTCGACGGCACCGCCAAGGGCGGCATCGTCTTTGCCATCGCCGACGAGCTCGGGCTGCCGATTCACTTCATCGGCGTCGGGGAGAAGCCAGAAGACCTGCGCCCGTTCGAGCCGCGTGCCTTCGTCGACGCCCTGCTCGATCGCCGACCGGACTGAAAACACGGCTCGAAACCGGGCCGCCATGCCCCGGGCGACCGCCGGGCGGGCGTGACAGACAAGCATGGAAGGAGCCGCACCATGAGCGACGAGACATTCCAAGCCGATCCACTTGAGGGACTCGTCGAGACCATGCCGCCATCGAACGTCACGACGGTGTTCACGCATGATTGAATTCGCCAACGTCTCCCGTCGCTACGCCAACGGGCAGTTCGGCCTGCAAGACATCAGCTTCCGCCTTCCCGCCGGGCGCATGGCGTTTCTCACCGGCCATTCCGGGGCCGGCAAGTCGACCCTGCTGAGGCTGATCCCGGCCCTCGACCGCCCCACGTCGGGCAAGGTGCTGATCGGCGGCTACGAGCTCAACCGGATGGGGCGTCACCAGTACCCGAAGCTGCGTCGACAGATCGGAGTGGTGTTCCAGGATCATCACCTGCTCGCCGACCGGCTCGTCTTCGACAACGTCGCCCTGCCCCTGCAGGTCTCCGGCTACCTGCCCGGCGACATCCGGCGGCGCGTGGATGCCGCGCTCGACAAGGTGGGCCTGCTGGGACGACAACGCGCCCGGATCGAGGAGCTATCCGGGGGCGAGCAGCAGCGGGTCAACATCGCCCGCGCTTTGGTCAACCGGCCGCGCATCCTCCTGGCCGACGAGCCCACCGGCAACCTCGACCCCGACCTGTCGCGCGACATCTTCGACCGCTTCTTCGAATTTCACGCCGTCGGCGTGACCGTGCTGATCGCCAGCCACGATGTCGAGTTGCTCAAGCAGTACCCGGTGCCGCGGATCGCCCTGAACCAGGGCCGCATCAGCGCCTTCGAGGAGGCCGAATCATGAGCGGACCGACGCCCAGCGAGGCCCGCGGTACCCGGGAAAAGAGTCGCCACCCGCTTGCCGCCTGGCGACGGCATCATCGCCACTGCCTGAGGGGGGCGCTGGCGCGCCTGATCCGGCGGCCGTTGGGCGCCTGGGCGACCATCCTGGTGTTGGGCGTGGTTCTGAGCCTGCCGGCCCTGGTGATGACCCTCGGCCATCAGGTCGAACGGCTGGGAACAATCTGGACCAGCGATGCCGCCCGCATGGACCTCTACCTTGCCCCGGAAACCGACCAGGACGAGCGCGATGCCCTGCGCGACTGGCTCGACCGGCAGGCGGCCGTCGCCGAACAGCGCGTCATCTCGCCCGACACGGGGCTGGAGGCCCTGAGCGAAAGGCTGCGCATGGAGGGACTCGATGACCTCGAGTCGAACCCGCTACCCTGGGTGATCGAACTGACCCTCAGCGACGCCAAGCCGGAAACGCGCCTCACACTGGCCGAGGGACTGCGCGAGCAACCGGCCGTCGCCGAGTTTTCCTCCGGCGGGGACTGGATCGAGCGCCTCGAGCAGATCCGCACGTTCATCGATGAGCTGGGCTGGTGGTTGCTGATGCTGCTGGGTCTGACGGTGGTGTTCGTGGTCGGCAACACCCTGCGCCTGGAACTGCATGAACGCCGCCGCGAGATCGCGCTGATCGCCCTGATCGGCGGCACGGAGCGCTACATGTTGCGGCCCCTGCTCTATGACGGCACTCTGACCGGCCTGCTGGGCGGGCTGGTGGCCAGCGGGCTCGTTTCCCTGGCGGTGTCGGTCACCGCCGGGCCGATCGAACGTTTCGCCGCCTCCTACGGTACGGCCATCTCGCCGCAGGTCGACCCCGGTCTGGTCCTCCTGCTGATGGCCGCCGGTGCGCTCCTCGGCTGGCTGTCGGCACAGGTCATCGGCCGGTTCTACATCGGCCGGCTGAGCACACCATGATCCGGTCATGCAAATCTCCCATTCTTGTATTACCTTGATTGACCTGTCAGAACTCCCGGGAACTCGTCGCGCGCTTAGCACTCTCATGACGCGAGTGCTAAAATTAGGGAGCAACGAGACGATTGGGAAACTTGCAACGAGGCGAGAGCATGCACACAGCAGGCAACCAGATGATCGACAGCAAATCACGGGGCCTGACCCCGACCGCCGGCGTGACCATGCCGGTGATCGGCGATTCGTTGTCGCAGTACCTCAACGAGGTGCGCCGTCTGCCCGTCCTCACCGTCGAGGAGGAACAGTCGCTGGGCCGGCGCCTGAAGGAAACCGGTGACATCGAGGCGGCGCAGAAGCTGGTCCTCGGTCATCTGCGGTTCGTGGTGCACATTGCCCGGGGCTACCGGGGCTATGGCCTCCCGCTGGCCGACCTCATCCAGGAAGGCAATATCGGCCTGATGAAGGCGGTCAAGCGCTTCGACCCGGACCAGAAGGTTCGCCTGGTAACCTTTGCCGTGCACTGGATCCGCGCCGAGATACACGAGTACATCCTCAAGAACTGGCGCATCGTCAAGGTGGCCACCACAAAGGCGCAGCGCAAGCTTTTCTTCAAGATGCGCCAGATGAAGAACTCGATCGGCTGGCTATCCAAGTCGGAGGCCGAGGCGGTCGCCGAGGAACTCGACGTCCCCGAGCGGGAGGTGATGACGATGGAGGCCCGGCTCTACGGGCGCGACATGGGGCTCGACTCCCCGGCCTACGATGGATCGGGTGACGGCGAAGGTCCCTCCTACGAGCAGATCCTGATCGACCAGGACGCCCTCTCGGTCGAGGACATCGCCTCGCAGCGCGACGATGACGACCGGGTCGAGGCGATGACCGCCGCGCTATCGACGCTCGACGAGCGCAGCCGCGACATCCTCACCCGACGTTGGCTCGACGAACCCAAGGCCACCCTGCAGACACTGGCCGACGAGTATGGCGTCTCGGCCGAACGGATCCGCCAGATCGAGACGGCGGCCCTCAAGAAATTGCGGACGGCCCTGCCTCAGCCAGCCTGATCCTCGGTTCCGGCTTGGTCTGAAAACGAAAAAGCCACCGCGTGCGACCGCGGTGGCTTTCTTGTTGCTGATGGGGCACGTTGGTCGCGCGGACGATCAGCCGAAAAAGATTACGCTCAGGAAGCTCAGCCAGGAGAATGCGATCAGGCCGATGGTGAACGTGAAGGCGAAGTTGTCGAAGTTGAAGAATTCTTTCATGTCAGGTTCCTCTCGTTGATGGCCATATCCTAAACCAGCCGCACGGCGATGTCACCAAGGACCCTCTAGGCACGCATCCGATACCGCCGAAGCACCACCTCGATCACGAACGCCGCGCCTGGCCAGATGGGCATCGGATTCGTGCAGAGCCTCCCCGGTCAGATCAGGGTTATTCCCTGCCCGAACGCGATGACTTGTCCGCCGCTTCGTCATGCGTCCGATCATCGGTCCCGCGTTCGGGCACCTCCGCTTCCTCCGCCGACTGATTGGTCGGAATCTTCGGATCGTCATCGTCCATGAGAATGCGGTGCGCCGGACCTTCGAGATCCTCGTACTGGTTGTTCCGGATGGCCCAGAACGCGGCCCAGACCAGACCCGCGACCACCAACATGCTCAACGGCACGAACAGGAAAAGGACTTCCATCAGGATGCTCCATCTGAGTCTCGTTCCGGTGTGCCGATTTCGGCTGCCGAACGACAAGAAGGCCCGCCAGGGCGGGCCTTCGGTTTCGGCCCAGCGGGCCGACAATTGTCACCCGCCGTCGGCGGGGTTTCAAATCGCGTCAGGCGTTCAGGCAACCTGGGCCTGGCCGCTGGCACCACGCAAGGCCGCGATACGCTCGTCGAGCGGCGGGTGCGACATGAACAGCCGACCGAAGTTGCCGCCGCGACCGAAGATGCCGAAGGCCTGCATCTGCGCCGGCATGTCCGAGGGACGATCGTAGTTGAGCTTGAGACGCTCGAGCGCGGCGATCATCTTCTCGCGACCGGCCAGCCGAGCCCCGGCGTCGTCGGCACGGAATTCGCGCTGACGAGAGAACCACATGACGATGATGCTCGCCAGGATGCCGAAGACGATCTCGGCGACGATCGTGGTCACAAAGAAGCCGATTCCCGGCCCTTCCTCGTTCTTGAAGATCATGCGATCGACGAAGAAGCCGACGATACGGGCGAAGAAGATCACGAAGGTGTTCACCACACCCTGGATCAGGGTCAGGGTGATCATGTCACCGTTGGCGATGTGACCGACCTCGTGCCCCAGCACGGCTTCGGCCTCGTCGCGGGTCATGTTCGACAGCAGGCCCGTGGAGACGGCCACCAGCGCCTTGTTGCGGCTCGCGCCGGTGGCGAAGGCGTTGATCTCCGGCGAGTCGTAGATGGCGACCTCGGGCATGCCGATGCCCGCCTCGCGCGCCTGGCGCTGAACGGTCTCGACCAGCCAGCGCTCACCCTCCGAGCGCGGGGTTTCGATCACCTGCGCGCCAACGCTCTTCTTGGCGATCCACTTGGACATGAACAGGGAAATCAGCGAACCGCCGAAGCCGAACACCGCGGCAAGCACCAAGGTGGAGGTCAGGTTGATGGTGCCTGTCTGGTAATCCATCGTCTGACCAAGGCCGAACACGCTGGAAATCACGAACCAGACGATCATCAGCACGACGATCACGGCCAGGTTGGTCAACAGGAACAAGCCGATGCGTTTCATCTCTACCTCAGGTATGAGTGGTTGATCTTCTTCAGACGGGATCCGCGCCTTTGCGCCACCCCTCGAACGCCATACCGACGTCCGGTGAAGCCTAACCCAATCTGGGGCGCGGCGGTGGGTTTTTCAAGTGGCGAACTACTGGTTAGCCGGGCATCGGGATTGAGCCCGGCATCGAGGCGCTGCCAGCCGGTTCGACACATCCCAAGGCCGAGGCGCCGGGCGTGCTCTGGAGGCCCGCTCAGGCGTTCGCCGAGGCGGCCGCCAGGGCATCTACCCGGGTCAGGCCACGTGGCAGGCTTCGACCACGAGCCGCTCGCTTGCCGTGATACAAGGCCAGGTCGGCCGGCTTGATGGTCATGGTCCGGGCACCGGCGGTGACACGCAGGCCATCGTCCTCGCCCAGCGCGGCCACGGCGACGATCTCCGCACCGGCTTTCAGCGCCACGAGCTTGTTGCCCTTGCCCTTCGCCAGTACCGGCAATTCCTCGGCATCCATGACCAGCACGTGTCCGTCGCTGGTCGCCACGGCCAGGTACGCGAAATCCCTGCCCGGCAACACCGGCTGGCCCGGGGCCACGCCCTTGGGCAGGGTGATGACCTGCTTGCCGGCGCGCTGGCGCCCTACCAGGTCACCCATCGAGGTGACGAAACCGAAGCCGGCCGGCGACCACAGCACGACCCGCTGGGCGGGCTCGCCCATGGCCAGCGCCGTGAAGCGTGCCCCTGACGGTGGCGTGACCCGCCCGGTCACCGGCTCGCCCTGCCCCCGGGCCGAGGGCAGCGTGTGCGTGGCCAGGGTATAGGCGCGCCCCGTGTTGTCGAAGACCACCGTCGGCTGGGTCGACCGGCCGGCGATGTGCGCCTGGTAGCCGTCCCCCGACTTGTAAGACAGCGATTCGGGATCGACGTCATGGCCCTTGGCCGCGCGGATCCAGCCGTTATGACTCAACACCACGGTGACCGGCTCGGCCGTCATCAGACGGGTCTCGTCGAGTGGCTGGGCCGATTCGCGCGTCACCAGCCGCGAGCGCCGCGCATCGCCGTATTCCCTGGCATCACTGAGCAGCTCGTCGCGCATCAGGCCGCGCAGGGCCGACTCGTCGGCCAGCAGCGTGCGTATGCCTTCGGCCTCCTCGGCCAGTTCGGCCTGCTCCTTCTTGACCGCGATCTCCTCGATCCTGGCCAGTTGACGCAACCGGATCTCGAGGATCGAGTCGGCCTGCAGTTCGGTCAGGTCGAAGCGGCGGATCAGCTCGGCCTTGGGCTCCTCGGCCTCGCGGATGATCGCGATCACCTCGTCGATGTTGAGAAACGCGATCAGCAGGCCGGCGAGGACCTCCAGGCGGCGTTCGATCTTGGCCAAGCGCCATTCCAGTCGCCGGCGCAGCGTGGTCTGACGGAATGCCAGCCACTCGGTCAGCATTTCCTTGAGGTTGAGCACCCGCGGCCGACCGTCGGCGGTGATCACGTTCATGTTGATCCGGTAGCTCTTCTCGAGATCCGTGGTCGCGAACAGGTGCGCCATCAGCGCCTCGACGTCGACCTGCCGACTGCGCGGCACGATCACCAGCCTCGTGGGCGACTCGTGGTCCGACTCGTCGCGCAGGTCGGTTACCAGCGGCAACTTCTTGGCGTGCATCTGCCCGGCGATCTGCTCGAGGATCTTCGAGCCCGAGACCTGGAACGGCAGCGCGGTGACCACGATCTGGCCGTTTTCCATCTCGTAGCGGGCCCGCTGGCGCACGTTGCCGGTGCCGGTCTCGTACATCCGGCGAATGTCCTCGGGCGGCGTGATGATCTCGCCCTCGGTGGGGAAATCCGGCCCCAAAACGCACTTGCACAGCGTGGCGACATCGGCCTCGGGATCCTCGATCAGCGCCACGCAGGCATCGACCACCTCCTTGAGGTTATGCGGCGGGATGTCGGTGGACAGGCCCACGGCGATGCCGGTCGAGCCGTTCAGGAGCACGTTGGGCAGGCGCGCGGGCAGCAACGACGGTTCGGTGAGCGTGCCGTCGAAGTTGTCGACCCAGTCGACCGTACCCTGGTCGGCCTCGGCGAGAAGCGTCTGGGCATAACGGGTCAGGCGCGACTCGGTGTAACGCATCGCCGCGAACGACTTCGGGTCATCGGGCGAGCCGAAGTTGCCCTGCCCGTCGATCAGCGGGTAGCGATACGAAAACGGCTGGGCCATCAACACCATGGCCTCGTAGCAGGCCGAATCACCGTGCGGATGGTACTTGCCGAGCACGTCGCCGACGGTGCGCGCGGACTTCTTGTGCTTGGCCAGGGCCGACAACCCCAGCTCGCTCATGGCGTAGACAATGCGCCGCTGCACGGGCTTGAGGCCATCGGCGACGTGCGGCAGGGCCCGGTCGAGGATGACGTACATGGCGTAGTTGAGGTACGCCTTTTCGGTGAAGGCACCGATCGACTGACGTTCGTACTCGTTGTGGCTTGGGTCTTCGAACATGCGGGTCCCTTCTGGTCTCCTTGGTGTTCCTCGTGGGACACCGGCAGAGCCCTGCCGGCGGCACACCCGTTCGTCAGCCGGTGGGCCTGCGGGCGCGAGGAGTCGCCCGATACAATGCCATCACTCCGGCGATCGAGAACAGCATCGGCGGCAGAATCGTGCTCAGGATCGGCGAGATGTCGTAGGCCGGCGCCAGCGCCGAGACGATCTGGGTAAGCGTCATGTAGGCCACGCCCAGCAGGATCGCGATGAACAGCCAGCGCCCGGCCGAACCGCCGCGCTGGGCGACGAACACGAACGGCAGGGTCACCAGGAGCATCGCCAGTACCGAGATCGGCTGGACCACCCGCGACCACATCGCCGTGGCGTAGACGGACGCGTCCAGCTGGTTGCGCTCGAGGTAGCCGACGTACTCCGACAACTGCGCGACGTTCATGTAGCGCGGGTTGAGCGCCGCGATCTCGAGCACCTCGCGGTCGAACAGCGGCATTTCAACCTCGTCACGTTCCTCGACACTCACCGGTTCGGCGGGTTCCTCGATCGATAGCCGTGTGACGACGACGTCCTCGAGCCGCCAGCGGTCGTCTCCAAGACTCTCGGCCCGCTCGGCTTCCACCACTCCCTGCGGACGGCCATCCGATCCCAGTTCGAAAATCCTCAAGCCGAGCAATTGGCCATCGATCAGCGCGCGTCGGACGTTCACCATACGATCGCCCTCGCGCAGCCAGAACCCGCTGGCGAGATCCGTACTCACCTGTTTCTCGGTGGCCGCGGCGCGCATGTCGTTGGCCGCCGCCTGCCCCCAGGCGCCGATCGTCTCGCCCATGGCCGTCCCCAGTGCCGCGAGGATCACGCCGGCGATCAGCACCGGCCGGGCCAGGCGCAGGAGCGACATGCCGGTCGCCCGCATCACGGTCAACTCCGAGTGCGCCGCCAGGGCACCCAGGCTCAACAGCCCCCCCACCAGCACCGTGACCGGAAAGAGTTCGTAAAGGTAGCCGGGTGTACGCATGCCGACGAAGATGACGGCCTGCCACATCGTGTAGCCCGGACCGACGCTTCCGGCCTCGTCGATCAGGCCGAATACCATGATCAGCACGCCGAAAGCCGCCGTGGCCGCTAGACCGCCCATGACGACGATACGAATCAGGTAGCGGTCAAGCGTACTCACGGCGTCCCTTCCACAGGCTGCGCAATCGTTCCCGACCGCCGCGCGCGGTCCAGAACAACCATGCCCAAAGGCCCAGGAACGCACCATGGGCGATCAGCAGGGCTCCCGTCACATTGACACTGCCATTCTCGACCATGTCGGAGACCAGCGGAATCATGTTGAGATACAGGGCATAGATCAGAAAGGCCCAGAACAGTCGACCGTAACGGCCGCTGCGCGGGGGGGACTGTGCCAGTGGAATCGCGATCAGGAGCAGCACCAGCACGATGATGCCCTGCGAGATGCGCTCGAACAGGTCGGCACGATCCGGCAGCTCGCCCGACGCCCAAAGTTCGGCTGTACTCGGCACGCCGGCTCGATCCACTTGGGTATCGCGTTCCCCGGGCAATCGCATCAAATGCCGTTGGTAGTCGAGGCGATTCCAGTCGGCACTCCCCACGGTTCCACCGATGCGACGCCCATCCTCGAGCGCTATGTAGCGCCGCCCCTCCTCCTCGACCATCTCCCCGGTCGGGGCACTCTCCACCGCGATCGAGCCATCCTCGGCCCGGTCGAACAGGAAAATCCGCTGATAGCCGCCGTTCTCCGCCGAACCGACGTAGGCGACCAGCCGCCCCTCGTTGGCCTCGATAAAGCGCCCGACGGGCACCTGCTGGCCGACGTAATCCGACTGCGCCCCCTCGATCATCTGGTCCCGGGCCTGTTCGGCCATCGGCCAGCCGAACAACGAGATCCACGCAGTCAGGACGGCAAGCGGAATGCCCACCGGCAGCAACGCCCGGGTCATGCGCCAAAGGCCGAACCCGCTGGAACGCATGATGGTCTGTTCATTGTCGCGGTTGAGCCGTCCCAGTGCGAACATCAATCCGATGAACAGTGCCACCGGGATGACGTACATCAGCATCTTGACCAGGTTGAAGCCCAACAACTTGGGGACCAACGCCGCCGGCAGGGTACCCTCCGCCGCCAGTGACAACGCACGCGCCAGCAGGTTTGTGCCCAGGATCAGCATCAGCACGGTCGCCACCGCGATGATGGATATGAGCGCCTCGCGACGCAGGTAACCGCCGAGCCGCACGCCGTCAGTCGGCCAGGTTGCGGGCGATCAGCCCGTAGCGCAGCCGATCGCCGAAGCCTTGCGCTTCCTCTGGCAGGCGCAGCCTCACCTGCCAGCCACTGCCGGGCGCCTCGTCCAGCGGCTCGCCCTCCAGTGTCTGCATCTCGGCAAGCCGGTCGACCCGGTTGCCGTCGGGCAGCAGGAAGGTGATCTCGTCACCGACCTTGAGCTTGTTCTTGACCTCGACCTGCGCCCAGACCCCCTGGATGTCGCTGATCTCGCCGACGAACTGCTGCTGACGGCTCTTGGAGACGCCCTCGATGTAGTTCTGGTATTCCTGGGTGTGGTGGCGCTGGTAGAACCCGTCGGTGTAGCCGCGGTTGGCGAGGTTGTCGAGATCGGCGATCAACTCCTCGTTGAACGGTCGACCGGCCATGGCATCGTCGATCGCCTGGCGGTAGACCTGCGCGGTGCGCGCGACGTAGTAGTGGGACTTGGTGCGCCCCTCGATCTTGAGACAGTCCACGCCGATGTCCACCAGCGCCTGTACGTGCTCGACGGCGCGCAGGTCGCGCGAGTTGAGGATGTAGGTGCCATGCTCGTCCTCCTCGATCGGCATCTGCTCGCCCGGCCGGCTCTTTTCTTCCAGCAGATAGACCTGGTCGGCCAGCGGATGGCGTTCCTGGTCGCCCATCGCACCATCCGTCATCGGATTGGCGGCATGCAGGGCATCCAGCGAGATCGGCTGCTCGGGTGCCGGCTCCGGGCGCACCACCCCGGAAATGTCCTCGGAGGCGTTCTGCGGGGTGTACTCCCAGCGGCAGGCATTGGTGCAGGTGCCCTGGTTGGGGTCGCGGTGATTGAAGTAGCCCGACAGCAGGCAGCGCCCCGAGTAGGCGATGCACAGCGCGCCGT
>NZ_JBKHFB010000035.1:0-17085 GCF_046540515.1 Guyparkeria sp. | reverse complement strand
GCGCCCTGCCCCTCGATCACGCGGGCGGCGTTGCGGTAGGCCCGGACGCGGAACGGGTTGGCACCCTCGATCTCCAGCAGGGTCGCGAGCCGGTCGAGACAGGCCGCGATCTCCCGGTTGTGCACGCTCATCGGCGGCCTCCCCGATCTCGGTGATGCCAGTCAGGGGGCATGTACGGTATCGCGGACGCATCGTTCATCGCGGGCCTCCTTGGTCGACGTCAAATCAACGTCGTACGTCAAGCCTAGACGTGATCTCTCGACAAGTTGTTCATGCGGAACGTACCCGGAAGACTGGGGGTACAAATCGAAATCAATTCCCGGGAGTCCCGCATGAACCTTCACCAGAAGGCCCATTTGACACCTCGTGGTCGAGAGCTGTTGGTCAAGCGCGTTATCATCGATGGGCTGCTTCCGATCGGTGCGGTTCAGGCCGTCGGCGTAAGCCCGCCCATCGCCTACAACTGGCTGCGCCGCTACCGGCAGACAGGCTGGTTCGGGCTGCAAAACCGCTCTTCGCAGAGCCGTTACAGCCCTCGGTCCACGCCCGACCGATTGATCGAGGAGATCATCGAACGCCGCAAGGCGCCCCAGGCCTGTCGGCAGATCGCCTAGAGGCTCGGTGTCGGCGAGAGCACTGTCGGGCGTTGGCTGGCCCCGAATGGTGTGAACCGTCTGGCCAGTCTGGAGTCGGCTCGGCCGGCCAATCGCTACGACCACAAGTCGCCCGGCGATCTCTTGCATCTCGAAATCAAGCGACTCGGGGCGCTTCACGCAGCCCGGACATGTGTGTAACCGGCAACCTAGGCCTACACCCGCTCGTATGAGTCTTCCGCCCAAGGCGGTGTCCATCTGATCATGGGCTAGCATTGGGCTACGTGTGGGCTACGGCTGAAAACCATGATTAGAGCCGAGGGGAATTTGAAGTTGACACCCCGCAAAGAGGCGGTAGAATGCGCTCCCACTGAACGACAGGCGCGTAGCTCAGTTGGTTAGAGCACCACCTTGACATGGTGGGGGTCGTTGGTTCGAATCCAATCGCGCCTACCAACACCTAAAGCCCGGCAGACTGCGGTTTGCCGGGCTTTTTCGTGTCCGGGTTTCTTGCTGCTGTCCGATTGGGGCGGTGGGTCCGGCAATCCGCGTCCTGTTTTGAGAATGGCAGGAGTCGCCAAGGGCTTGCGGGCACGGGGCGGTGGGACGGTCTAGGCTTGCTTCGCTCCCGATAGGCTAGTGACCCGCTCATGACCGACCGACACGCCGACACCAATCGACCCACCGTCTTTTTCGATGGCTCCTGCCCGCTTTGTGCCCGAGAGATTCGCCACTACCGCCGTCTGCCGGGTGCCGAGTCGATCCGCTGGGTCGATGCCAGCCGGGATGTGACGTCGCTCGCGGCCGCTGGTCTCGACCGGGAGTCGGCCATGCGGCGGCTGCATGCCCGTCAGGCATCGGGCGATTGGGCGGTTGGACTGGGGGCGTTCCTGTTGATCTGGCGCCACCTGCCCCGGTATCGCTGGCTGGGCCGCGTCCTGGGCTGGCGGTTGCTACGCCCGCTGGTCGCACGCCTCTACGATGCCTTTGCCGACTGGCGCTATCGCCGCCGCTGCAAGCGCGGCTGCTCGATGCCGCGAGAGAGTTGAATGGGACGGCAGGTGCTGGTCGTCGGTGGGCACGGCGGGATTGGACGGGCGCTGGTCGAGATGCTGCGGCATGACACGACGATCGATGCCGTTCACGCCACTTGGCATCACCGCGAGCCCGAGCCCCTGGACGGGGTGACGTGGCGACGGGTCGATGTGACCGACGAGGCCTCGATTCAATCGCTGGCCGAGGAAATCACGACGCTCGACTGGCTGATCAACGCGGTCGGCTGGCTGCATGGCGATGGGGCCGGGCCGGAGAAGCACTCGCGGGAGGTCAACCGCGAGCATTTCCTGCGCGCCATGGAGATCAACGCCCTGCCCAGCCTGCTGCTGGCCAAGCACTTCCGCCGGCAACTCAAACGCTCGAACGCCGGCGTGTTCGCCACCGTCTCCGCCCGACTGGGTTCGATCGGCGAAAACGCTCTGGGCGGCTGGTACAGCTATCGTGCCAGCAAGGCGGCACTCAACATGGCGCTGCGCACGCTGGCCGTGGAGTGGCGACGCGAACTGCCGTCGGCCACCGTCGCCGCCTTGCACCCGGGCACCACCAACACGCCCCTGTCCCGGCCCTTCCAGGCCCGCGTGCCTGCCGATCAACTATTCTCGCCTGAACGGACAGCCGGCTACCTGCTGGCCGTCATCGCCGGACTGACCCCCGCGGTGAGTGGCCGTTTCTGGTCGTTCGATGGAGAGGAATTGCCGTGGTAAAGAGCACCCAAACCCGTGAGCAGACCCTGGCCTTTCATGCCCGACTGGCGGGAGTCGCCGGCCTGGTACCGTTCATCGCCCCTCTGATGGTGCTGTGGTGGTATCCGGCCTGGCACGATCTGGCCATCGCGACCCAACACGGCTATGCCGCGTTGATCCTGAGCTTTCTCGGCGGAATCTACTGGGGGGTGGCTTTGCATCGCTCGACCGCCCGCTGGATCTGGCTGAGCGTGTTGCCGACGCTGTGGGCATGGCCGGCACTGCTTCTGCCGGCCGGGCTATCTGCGTCGATGCTGGCATCCGGCTTTGTGCTGATGACGCTCCTCGACACGATCGCACGTCGAGAGGCCGCCATCCGCGAGTGGTTCTTCCGCCTGCGACTGACATTGAGCGCCGTTGCCACCGTCTGCCTGGTCGCGGGCATGTTCGTGTAGAACCGAACCAACCAGCGCTCCTCGATTGAGTGGTAAAGCATCACCAGGAGCTTATCCCCACCACATCGTGAGCACGCGACTCCTCGCGCAGGCACCCGCCCCACCTGCCGCAAGGCGACATAGCCCGTATGGTGTCCACGCTCGTCGTTGATCTGCTTGAATTCATCGACGTCGATCCAGAGCAGACCCAAGCACCGCGCCTCGCGCTCGACTCGATCGCGGGTCTGATCGAGTGCCTCCTGAAGCCACGGTGATCGAAGCCGTTCGGTCGGTGAGTCGACCCAGGCAAGCCGATTCAGGTCCGCGACCCGAGTCTCCAGCTCGCCGGGCTTTTTCGTGTCCGGGCGGCTGATTCAAATCAGGTTCAAAACGTCGACCAAGATTGGTGGCAGGCGACCCATGCCGCATCCGCGTTGCAATGACGCAAGCGGATCGTACTCGCTGGTGCGGAGGGTCGATGGCCGTGGCGAACCGCACCACTACGGGGCACTCCGCCCCACCGATGTGCATGAAGTCGCGCGCCGGCCTCGACAGTGACGGAACCGCAAGTCGCAAGCTCCTGTTTTTTATCCGGTCCACCACCGATCCGGCGATTGGCATCATCCCTGCAGACAGGATAGTCGTGACGCGCAAGGAGTCTGGACGTGCGCATCCGGACACCGTCAACAACCTGAATCAAATGGGCGACTAGGGTTCCGATCCGCACCGCGGATGACTGGTCCGAGAGTCGCCGACCTCTCCTTCAAAGGGGTTACACGGCGGGACAAAAGCCCGGGAGATCGCACGTGATGCTCCGGCGCGCCGTCCGTTAACCACACAGGAGAGAACCATGCCTGGTTTCAAACAGCCGCTTCGCTCGTATCTGACCGCCACTGTTCTATCGGTGGCTACCCTTGCCGGCACCGCCGCCGCGCCTCAGGCCCTCGCCGAAGAGCGTGACAGCTTCCAGATCGCCTGGAGCATCTACGTGGGCTGGATGCCGTGGGGCTATGGCGAGGCCGAGGGCATCGTCGACAAGTGGGCCGACAAGTACGACATCGAGATCGACGTCGTGCAGATCAACGACTACATCGAGTCGATCAACCTCTACACCGCCGGCTCCTACGATGGCGTAACCGTCACCAACATGGATGCGCTGACCATCCCGGCGGCCGGTGGCGTCGACTCGACCGCGCTGATCATGGGTGATTTCTCGGACGGCAACGACGGCGTCGTGCTCAAGGGCAGCGACAAGCTCGAGGACATCGAGGGACTGCCGGTCCAGCTGGTCGAGCTGTCCGTCTCCCACTACCTGCTGGCGCGCGCGCTGGATTCGGTCGACATGAGCGAGCGTGACATCGAGGTGGTCAACACCTCCGATGCCGACATCGTCGGTGCCTTTTCCTCCTCCGACGTCGAGGCCGTGGTCACCTGGAACCCGCAGCTCGGCGAGATCGCGAAGCGCGATGACGCCCACGTGGTGTTCGACTCCTCGCAGATCCCCGGCGAGATCATGGATCTGCTGGTCGTCAACACCGAGACACTCGAGGACAACCCCAAGCTCGGCAAGGCACTGACCGGGGCCTGGTACGAGATCATGGAGACCATGCACGGCGATGGCGAGGCCGCCGTCGAGGCGCGCACCGACATGGCCGAGATGGCCGGCACGGACCTCGCCGGCTACGAGGCTCAACTCGATTCCACCAGCATGTTCTACGACCCGGCCGAGGCGGTGTCCTTCTTCGAGAGCGACACCCCGAAGGAAACCATGGACAGCGTCCGCCAGTTCGCCTTCAAGCACGGCCTGCTGGGTGAGCGCGCCGACAACCCCGACTTCGTCGGCATCGAGTTCGCCGACGGCTCGGTACTGGGCAACGAGTCCAACGTCCAGTTCCGCTTCAATGCAGAGTACATGCGCATGGCGCGTGACGGCGAGCTCTGATCGGCGCACGTCGACCCGGCGTGGGCACCACCCGCCCGGGATCTTCACCGAGCCAAACGGACTGATCCATGAAGCGCTTGCTCAACCAGACGCCGGGGGAACCCTGGCGACTCGCCCTCGGCCTGCTGCCGTTCGTCCTGGTGCTGCTGGTCTACGTCTCGGCCTCCGCCGCCCGTCTGGCGGAGAACCCGGAGGACCCGCTGCTCCCGTCGATCGCGGCAATGGCGGACACCTTCGTCGAGGTCGCCACCGAACCCAGCCGGCGCACCGGCGAGATCACCCTGTGGGTGGACACGTCGGCCAGCCTGATCCGGCTCGGTCTCGGCGTGGGCATCGCCATGGCCATCGGGCTGATCGTCGGCGTGTTCACGGGGCTGATTCCCTACGTGAATCGCTCGCTGTCACCGTTCGTCTCGGTCCTCTCCATGATCCCGCCGCTCGCGGTGCTGCCGATCCTCTTCATCGCCCTGGGCGTCGGCGAGGTCGCCAAGGTGGCACTGATCGTGTTCGGGATCGCCCCTTTCATCATGCGCGACATCCAGCAGCGCGTGGAGGAAATCCCCCGCGAGATGCTGGTGAAGGCGCAGACCCTGGGCGCCAACACCTGGCAGATCATCCTGCGACTGGTGCTGCCGCAGGTCATGCCCCGCCTGCTCGACGCCACGCGCCTGGCGCTGGGCACGGCCTGGCTGTTCCTGATCGCCTCGGAGGCCATCGCCGCCAAGGAAGGCCTGGGCTACCGCATCTTCCTGGTACGTCGCTACCTCGACATGGAGCTGATCCTGCCCTACGTCGCGTGGATCACGCTGCTGGCGTTCCTTGCGGATGTGCTCCTGCGGGTGGTCGTGCGCGTCATCTTCCCCTGGTACCGGGCACGGAGGTCCTGATGAGTACGGTCACCCTCAAGAACGTCTGGAAGGAATACGGCCGCGACGTGGTGCTCGAGAACGTCAACCTGCACGTCGAACCCGGCGAGTTCGTCACCATCGTCGGCGCCTCGGGCTGCGGCAAGAGCACGTTCCTGCGGATGCTGCTCGGCCAGGAGAGCGCCACCCGCGGCGTAATGGAGCTTGACGGCAAGCCGATGCCCGACGAGCCGGGTCCCGATCGCGGCGTGGTCTTCCAGAAATACTCGGTGTTTCCGCACCTGACCGCGCTGGGCAACGTGCTGGTGGCCGAGGAACTGGGCGAGGCCCGCCTGACCGGACGACTGTTCGGTCGCCGGCGCCGCGAGGCGCGCAAACGGGCGCGGGAGATGCTCGCCTCCGTCGGACTCGAGCAGGCGGCCAACAAGTACCCCAACGAGCTCTCGGGGGGCATGCAGCAGCGCCTGGCGATCGCCCAGGCCCTGATGAAGGACCCGAAGATCCTGCTGCTCGACGAGCCGTTCGGCGCTCTCGACCCCGGCATCCGCCGCGACATGCACGAGCTGGTACTGGATCTGTGGAGGCGCCAGGGCCTGACCATCTTCATGGTCACCCACGATCTCAAGGAGGCCTTCGAACTCGGCAGTCGCCTGCTGGTGTTCGACAAGGTCCGCCACGACCCGCAGGCCCCCGGAGCCTACGGGGCCAACATCACCTTCGACATTCCGCTGGCCACGGCTGCCCCGCATCCCTCGATCTACCGCGCCGTGGGTGAACGCGTGGGCGTCGATACCGATTCATTCACCGCCGAGGAGTAAGGATGAGCATTTTTCCCGAACCCAGCACGCCGATCGTGTACCGGGACACCCTGCCCGGCGCACGCTACTGGTCGCTGGTGGTAAGGCGCGGCTTCACGCTGCGCCTGGTCGACCGCGACGGGCGCGCCAACGTCTCCACCCTGTTGTACAACCCGGCCAATCCGCTCGAGCGTTACAACGCCCCCGACACGCTCAAGGGCCAGCACACCTCGAAGCTGACCAAGGGCAACATGCTCTATTCGGACATGGGGCGGGTGATGATGTCGATCGTCGACGACAGCGTCGGCTGGCACGACACCATCGGCGGCATCACGGACGACGTCATGATCCGCGACAAGTACGGCGAGCACGGCTACCAGGATTACGGCAACGACTTCTACCGCAGCGGCCGCGAACTGTTCCTGATCGAGCTGGCCAAGTGGAACCTCGGCCGACGCGACCTGGTGCCCAATCTCAATTTCTTCAGCAAGGTGCACGCCGACGAGAACGGCGCCCTGCGGTTCGACGAGGGCAACAGCCGGCCCGGCGACCATATCGACCTGCGCGCGGAGATGGACACCCTGGTGGTGCTCAACACCGCCCCGCACCCGATGGACCCCAACCCGTCCTACCGTCCCGGGGATATCGATGTCGCCATCTACCGCTCGGAACCGGTGGTGCCCGCCCACGACTACTGCGTCAACTTCCGCCCCGAGAACGCGCGTGCCTACGCCAACACCGCGATCCACAACTGTCAGGAGGTCGTCTCATGAGCAGCCAGACACTGGTCGAAAGCCCGCTCGACCCGGCCGACGCCATCTACCGCGAGGTGGTCCCGGCAGGCAAGCCCTGGATGCACGAAGTGAAGAAGGGCCAGACCTTCCGCATCCTCGATCTCGAGGGAAACCAGGCCGCCGACACGATCTTCTACAGCCTCGAGCGACCCACCGAGGAGCATTACAGCGCGATCGACACCATCCGCTCCCAGGTCAACGCCTACCTGACGGCCGGCTCGGAGCTGATCTCCAACGAGGGCAACGTGATGCTGACCATCACCGCGGATACCTGCGGGCGTCACGACACGCTCGGCGGGGCGTGCTCGGCCGAGTCCAACCAGGTGCGCTACGCGCTCGACAAGAAGCCGATGCACAACTGCCGCGACAGCTTCCTGACCGCGATCGCCGAGAGCCATTACGGCCTGACCAAGCGCGACATCGTGCCCAACATCAACTTCTTCATGAACGTGCCCCTGACCCCCGAGGGCGGCCTGACCTTCGAGGACGGCATCTCGGATGCGGGCAAGTACGTCGAGATGCGCGCCGAGATGGACGTGATCGTGCTGGTCTCCAACTGCCCGCAGCTCAACAACCCCTGCAACGCCTACAACCCGACCCCGGTCGAGATGCTGGTCTGGGACTGATCCCGGCAGTGACCCGACCGCACCGGGGACGACCCCGGGCGATGTTCACCCCGGCGGGACGGCCCGCCTGACCCGGTCACCGGTCCTCTGGAATGCCCGACATGTTCGACAAGGTTCTCATTGCCAATCGCGGCGCAATCGCCTGCCGCATCATCCGTACCCTCAAGCGCCTCGGCGTGCGCTCGGTGGCCGTCTACAGCGAGCAGGACCGCCACGCCCTGCACGTACGCCAGGCCGACGAGGCCGTCTGCATCGGCGAGGCAGCGGTCACCGCCTCCTACCTGAATGCCGAGCGCATCCTCGAGGTCGCCCGCGAGACCGGCGCCCAGGCCATCCACCCGGGTTACGGCTTTCTCTCGGAGAACGCGGCGTTTGCCGAAGCCTGCGAGGCCAACGGGATCGCCTTCATCGGCCCCACGCCACGGCAGATGCGCGAATTCGGCCTCAAGCACACCGCCCGGGCACTGGCCGAGGCCGCCGACGTGCCGATGCTGCCGGGCACGGGCCTGCTCGACGACGTAGAGCAGGCCAAGCTTGATGCCGAACACATCGGCTATCCCGTGATGCTCAAGAGCACCGCCGGGGGCGGCGGCATCGGCATGCGCCTGTGCGAGACGGCCGCCGAGCTCGAGGATGCCTTCGAATCCGTCCGGCGCCTGTCGGAAAACAACTTCTCCGACAGCGGCATCTTCCTGGAGAAGTTCGTCCGCAATGCCCGCCACGTCGAGGTGCAGCTGTTCGGCGACGGCCGGGGCCAGGTGATCGCGCTGGGCGAGCGCGACTGCTCGCTGCAGCGCCGCAACCAGAAGGTGGTCGAGGAGACCCCGGCACCCAACCTCACCCCGGAGGTCCGCGAGGAACTGCAGCGGGCCGCCGAGGCGCTCGGCCGGAGCATCGACTACCGCTCGGCCGGCACCGTCGAGTACATCCTCGATGCCGACACCGGTCGCTTCTACTTCCTCGAGGTCAACACCCGCCTGCAGGTCGAGCACGGCGTGACCGAGGAGGTCACCGGCGTCGACCTGGTCGAGTGGATGGTGCGCGGTGCCGCCGGGGACCTGCCCGATCTGGAGACCCTGCGCCCGGAGCGCATCAAAGGTCATTCGATCCAGGTGCGCCTGTACGCCGAGGACCCCGGCAAGCATTTCCAACCCTCGACCGGCCTGCTCACCGAGGTGCGCTGGCCCACGGATACCCGCATCGAGACCTGGGTGGAGAGCGGCACGGAGATTTCGCCCTTCTACGACCCGATGGTCGCCAAGCTGATCGTGCATGCCGCCGACCGGGATGCCGCGATCGCAAGGCTGCGCGAGGCGCTCGACCAGACCGGCATCCACGGGCTGGAGACCAACCTGCTCTACCTGCGCCAGGTGGCCACCGATCCGGGCTTCACCTCGGGCCAGTACACCACCGCCCATCTCGCCGGCATCGACTACCGCGCGCCGACGATCGAGGTGGTCAAGCCCGGCACGCAGACCACCATCCAGGACTACCCCGGCCGGGTCGGCTACTGGGACATCGGCGTGCCGCCGTCGGGCCCGATGGACAGGCTCGCCTTCCGCCAGGCCAACCGCCTGGTCGGCAACGCGGAGGACGCCGCCGGGCTGGAGCTGACGGTCAACGGCCCGACGCTCAAATTCAACACCGACGCCACCATCGCCCTGACCGGCGCGACCATGACGGCCAGCCTCGACGACGAGCCGGTGGCCTTCTGGGAACCGGTGCCCGTCCGGCGCGGCCAGGTGCTCACGATCGGCGCAGTCGAGGGAACGGGTGCACGGGCGTATCTGGCCTTGCGCGGCGGACTGGACGCCCCCCGGCACATGGGCAGCCGCTCGACCTTCACCCTCGGGCAGATGGGCGGACACGGCGGGCGCGTGCTGTGGCCCGGCGACGTGCTGCATCTCGGCGGCGAGACCGCCGGCGAGCCTGCGCCCATGCCCACCGAGGCGATCCCGGCTTACGGCAACGCCTGGACGGTGCGCACCATCTACGGCCCGCACGGCGCGCCCGACTTCTTCACGCCCGATGACATCGAGATGTTCTTCGGCACCGACTGGGAGGTGCACTACAACTCCAGCCGCACCGGGGTGCGCCTGATCGGGCCGAAGCCCGAGTGGGCCCGCGAGGACGGCGGCGAGGCCGGCCTGCACCCGTCGAACATCCACGACAACGCCTACGCCATCGGCACGATCGACTTTACCGGCGACATGCCGGTGATCCTGGGCCCGGACGGCCCCAGCCTGGGCGGGTTCGTCTGCCCGGCGACCATCATCACCGCCGACCTGTGGAAGCTCGGCCAGTTCAAGCCCGGCGACACCATCCGCTTCGTGCCCACCACGCTTGCCGAGGCCAACCGCCTCGAACGCGAACAGGACCAGGCCATCGATCGCCTCGAGCCGGCCGAGCGCAAGGCCGAGCCAGCCCCGATCACCACGCCGGTGATCCGCGAGCGCCGCGCGGACCGTGGCGAGCACGAGGTGGGCGTGACCTACCGCCCGGCCGGCGACAAGTACCTGCTGGTCGAGTACGGCCCGATCGTGCTCGACCTCTCGCTGCGCTTTCGCGTCCAGGCGTTGCTCGAATGGCTCAAAGAACAGGGCATCGACGGCATCGTCGAGATGACGCCGGGCGTGCGCAGCCTGCAGATCCACTACGAACCGCGCGAGCTTTCCACCGAGCGGTTGCTGACGATCCTCGAACAGGCCGAGAGCGAACTGAAGAGCCTCGAGGAGGTGGAACTGCCCTCGCGGATCATCCACCTGCCGCTGGCCTGGGACGACAGCCAGACCCAGCTGGCCACCGAGAAGTACATGCAGTCGGTGCGCAAGGACGCGCCCTGGTGCCCGCGCAATATCGAGTTCATCCGCCGGATCAACGGCCTGGAGAGCGAGGAAGAGGTCAAACGCATCGTCTTTGATGCCTCGTACCTGGTCATGGGTCTGGGCGACGTGTATCTCTCCGCCCCGCTGGCCACGCCGGTCGACCCGCGCCATCGCCTGGTGACCACCAAGTACAACCCGGCGCGCACCTGGACGCCGGAGAACGCGGTGGGCATCGGTGGCTCGTACATGTGCATCTACGGCATGGAGGGCCCGGGCGGCTACCAGTTCGTCGGCCGCACCCTGCCGATCTGGAACCGCTACAAGAAGACGCGCGAATTCCAGCAACCCTGGCTGCTGCGCTTCTTCGACCAGATCCGCTACTACGAGGTCAGCGAGGAAGAGCTCTTGAAGATGCGCGATGCCTTCCCGCACGGCGGCATCGAGCTGACGATCGAGGAGACCACCTTCTCGCTGGGCCGCTACAACCGCTTTATCGAGGAAAACGCCGCGGAGATCCGCGCCTTCAAGGAGCGCCAGCAGGCGGCCTTCGAGGCCGAGCGCCAGCACTGGATCGCCACCGGCCAGGCCAACTACGAATCCGAGGCCGAACCGGTCGACACCGGCATCGACACCATCGAGCTCGAGGACGGCCAGACGGCTATCTCGGAACACGTCCACGGCGTGGTCTGGAAGCTGGAGGTCGACGAGGGCGACCGGGTCGAGCCCGGCCAGACGCTGATGGTGCTCGAGTCGATGAAGATGGAGATCCACGTCGACAGCGAGGTCGCCGGCACGGTGGCCCGCCTGTTGTGCCGGGAAGGCGACCAGGTCAAGCCCGGCCAGACCCTGATCGTGCTCGACAACGCCGAGTGAAGGAAGAAAACCCCATGAACGCAATCACCCTGACCGAACTGCTCGCCGCCTACCGCGAGGGCGATCTGGACGTGCGCGCACACCTCGGCGAGGTCATGCGGACCATCCGCGCGGCCGACGACCACCACGCCTGGATCACCGTGCTCGACGACGCCCAACTCGAGTCCTACCTGGCGAGACTCGAGGCGAGCGAGCCGACCGAACTGCCGCTCTACGGGGTGCCGTTCGCGATCAAGGACAATATCGACTTGGAAGGCGTGCCCACCACCGCCGGCTGCCCCGACTATGCCTACACGCCCGAGCGCTCTGCCTTCGTGGTCGAGCGCCTGATCGACGCCGGTGCCGTGCCGGTGGGCAAGACCAACCTCGACCAGTTCGCCACCGGGCTGGTCGGCACCCGCTCGCCCTACGGGGCCTGCCGCAACGCCTTCGACCCGGATTACCTCTCCGGCGGGTCGAGCTCGGGCTCGGCGGTGGCCGTGGCCCTCGGCCAGGTGGCCTTTTCGCTGGGCACCGACACCGCCGGTTCCGGGCGGGTGCCGGCGATGTTCAACAACCTGGTCGGCGTCAAGCCCACCCGCGGCCTGCTGAGCGCCAGTGGCGTGGTGCCGGCCTGCCGCACGCTCGATACCGTCTCGATCTTCGCCCTGACCGCGCCGGATGCCCAGCGGGTGTTCGACGTGGTCGCCCGCTTCGACGAGCAGGATGCCTACGCCCGCCGCGACCGCGTGCCCGAGCTCGGCCACGGCGCGATCCCGGCCACCGGCTTTCGCTTCGGCGTGCCCAAACGCGAGCAACTGGCCTTCTTCGACGATGCGGAGAACCCGGCGCTGTTCGATGCGACCGTCGAGCGGCTGGCAGAACTGGGCGGCACGGCGGTGGAAATCGATTTCGCGCCGTTCCTGGAGGCCGCCCGCCTGCTCTACGAGGGCCCGTGGGTGGCCGAGCGTTACGCCGCGATCGAGGCCTTCATCGAGCAATCGCCCGACAGCCTGCACCCGGTCACCCGGCAGATCATCGCCGGCGGCGCCGCTCCCCGGGCCGCCGAGGCCTTCAAGGCGCAGTATCGGCTGGAAGCACTGCGCCGGCAGACCGAATCGGCCTGGAACGACGTGGATCTGATCGTCACGCCCACCGCCGGGCGCCACTACCGCATCGACGAGGTCGAGGCCGACCCGGTGCAGAAGAACAGCGACCTGGGCTACTACACCAACTTCATGAACCTGCTCGACTTCGCCGCGCTGGCCGTGCCGGCGGGTTTTCGCGACGACGGGCTGCCCTTCGGCGTCACCCTGTTCGCCCCGGCGTTCACCGACCGCGACCTGCTCGCACTGGGCGACCGGCTGCAACGGGCGAGTGCCGACCGGCTCGGTGCTAGCGACCGGACGCTCCCCGGGCAGACACTCGACGCCGGCGGCGAGCATGTCATCCCGGTGGTGGTATGCGGCGCGCACCTGAGCGGCCTGCCGCTGAACTGGCAGTTGACCGAACGCCGGGCCCGGCTGGCCGAGACGACCCGCACCGCCCCCGAATACCGCTTCTACGCCCTGCCCGGCGGGCCGCCGGCGCGACCCGGGCTGGTGCGGGTCGAGGAAGGCGGCACGGCCATCGACGTGGAGGTCTGGGAGGTGCCCGCGAGCGAATTCGGCTCGTTCGTCGCCGGGATTCCGGCCCCGCTCGGCATCGGCAAGCTCAAACTGATCGACGGGCGGGAGCTGCCCGGCTTCA
The DNA here is from genome assembly GCF_046540515.1 of Guyparkeria sp. Taxonomy (GTDB): domain Bacteria; phylum Pseudomonadota; class Gammaproteobacteria; order Halothiobacillales; family Halothiobacillaceae; genus Guyparkeria. Next base: position 3,868 of record NZ_JBKHFB010000035.1, on the reverse strand, counting down.
TTTGCGAGCCCATGGCCACGCAGGGCGCGAAGGACATCTCGGCCCTGGGCTCGTGGCGGCACTATCTCGATCAGGCGCAGCCCGCCGCCCCATCGGCCTGAACCGGCCCGAGCGATCCCTGCGACCGGCACCCACCAGCCCTCTCAGGCCCATTGCCCGATCAGAAACAAACGCGATTGCGTCCCTGCTCCTTGGCCCGGTAGAGGGCGCGGTCGGCACGGGCGAGGATCTGGGAGAGCGGTTCGGTGCCCTCGGCGCAGTAGCCGCCCATGCTGATCGTGACCGGCTGTCCGCCGACGGCAACGCGACTGGCAACACGCTCGCGCAGGCGTTCGGCGACGCTGGCCATGCGGTCCTCCGTGGACGGGTACAGCATCACCAGGAACTCGTCGCCTCCCCAGCGGCCGGCCATGTCGTAGCCACGCAATTCCTCGCGCAGGCAGTCGGCCACCTCGCGCAACGCGACGTCGCCGGTGTCGTGACCGCGAACGTCGTTGATCTGCTTGAACTCGTCGACGTCGATCCACAAGAGACTCAACCGCTCGCCTTCTCGCTCGGCGCGTTCGCGCGTCCGGTCGAGGGCCTCCTGCATGCCGCGTCGGTTGGGCAGCTCGGTGAGCGAGTCGACCCGTGCCAGGCGATTGAGTTCGGCGGTGCGCGCCTCGACCCGTTCCTCCAGCTCCCGCGTGTGGGCCTGGATGGTGTTCGCCATGTCGCTGAAGTGGCGCACCAGCCGGGCCATCTCGCCGCTGGCCGCCGGCAGGTCGCCACGCACGTAGCGACCGTTCTTCAACGCCTGCATGGCCGATTCCAGCGCGCTGATCGGCTGCAACAGCAAGCGGCGCACCGCAACGTGCAGCAGGAGAATGCTGATCATCAAGGCGATCAGGACGATGATCAGCAGGGGCACGAAACGTGACACCGGCATGATCACGTCGAGGTCGAGCAGAGTCACCTCGTACCAGCCGATGCGCGGCAGCCAGGCCACCCCCATCAGATGGCGCTTGCCCTCCACGGTGACAAAGGTGGTATGCACATTCCCCGGCGTTTCCTGAGCGGTCCCGAGCAGCCGGCGGATACCCTCGCGGCTCTCGGCATCGTCCACCAGCCGTTCGACGTGGCTTTTCTGTCCCTCGGGCTTGACTAGGCTGGCGTAGTCGATCAGGTCGCGATCGCGGTACAGCTGGATGGCGCCACCATGGTCGACGAAGATGGTCGTGATCCCGGGCTGGTCGACGGCGACCGTCTCGGCGAGCATGGCCTCGAGCTCCAGCCCGGTACCGACCACGCCCAGGATCTCCTCGGTCGCCGGGTCGCGCATCAGCACGTCGATCCAGAGCTTGATCACCCCGAGCTCGGTATCCGGATTGACGTTCAGGTGGAAGTCCCGCCCCTGCTCGATCAAGCGGTAGAACCAGGCATCGTCCGGATCGTCGGGGGAAAGGTGATAGCGCAACGAGTCGTCGGCGAACTCGTCCTCACCGTTGTTGAAGTAGTAGGCGCCGTTGGCCTCGAGGGCGACGAAGTAGTTACTGGCGCCGAAGTTGCGGCGAAAACGCTCCATCTCCGCCTTGGCCGCGGACTCGAGGGCCTCGGCTTGGGGATCACGGGCGAGATCCTGGATGATGGGCGAATCGGCCATCTGTCGCGCCAGCGCGATCTCGCGCTCCAGCGGCTGCAGCAGACGGGCGCTGTCGTAGCGCACCTGCACCTCGGCGACCCGAGTGCCCCACTGCTCCACCACGCCGGTCGCCACCCGATCGAATACCTGCCAGATGGCGAACGCCGTCCCGAGTACCAGGCCTACGGCAATCCAGATAAAGCGGGTGCCGAGACTCATCACGCCGCCACCACGGACGGCCCGCGCGGGCCGTCGCGATGACAACTGACGCATACGACTCGTGCCACAACCGCAACGATGCCCTGACTCAGCATCCCCGCCCCATCCACTCCGGCTCCTTTTGCAAGGCGACGTCCTCATCCAATATGACAGGCGGCGTATGTTACGGCAGGCAACAAGGTTAGATGGAATGAAAATCCGTTATCGAACATCACGCGGCCTCGACATTCGCCAGAGATCGCGATTACCCACCCCTTGTACCTTCGGCCAATAGACGAGTGTTCCCCACAGGTCGAAACTTCGTGCCATCAAAGGCATTTTCGCTCGTTACCGGTCTGGGAAACGAGGCAGCGAACCAACGGAGAGACCGTCATGGCCGAATCGATCGCGATTGTTCTGGAAGTCGAAGGGGATGTGTGGGCACGTTCGGCAGACGGCGAGATGCGCCTGCTGCGGGCGGGCGATTCCGTCTTCGCGGGTGAGACGGTCGTCACCGCGCAGGACGCGCGGGTCAGCCTGGATCTCGACAACGGCGAGTCCGTGCAGCTGGCCGGAGGCCAGTCGCTGTTGATGTCCGCCGAGATGCTGGCCGAGGCCGAACCGGACAGTGACGAACAGGCGGTGACCGACGAGGGCATCGAGGAAGTGCTCGCGCTGCTCGAGGGCGATGGCGACATCCTCGAGGAACTCGAAGCACCGGCCGCCGGCACCACCGGTGGCGGTGGCGGCGGTGGCCGGACCATCGTCGAGGTCACGCGCATCGTCGAACAGATCGACCCGCTGGCCTTCGACTTCGCTGGCCCGACGCGCCAACCCAACGAGCCGACTCCGGGCGTGACCGGCCTGGACGCCGAGGCGCAAGCGGCCGAAGAACCGGCCGAGCCGACCCCGCCGGAAGAAACCACCCCGGCGATCACCATCAATCTCGATGACCAGAACGGCGAGACCGTTACCGAAAGCCTGATTTCCGGCACCACCACCAACGTGCAGGCAGGTCAGACGGTCGCCATCGAGGTGACCGACGGCGAGACCACCATCTCCACCAGCGCGATCGTCCAGTCGGACGGCAGCTACCAGGTCGTCGAGGATCTCAGCGACCTGTCCGACGGCGAAATCACGGCGACCGCCACCGTCAGTGACCAGTCCGGCAACGAGGCCACGGACACCGATACGGCCCTCCTCGACACCGAGGCCAGCGCGTCGATCACCATCGACACCATCGCCGGCGACGATGTGATCAACGGCGAGGAAGCCCAGCAGGACATCACCATCACCGGCACGGTCGGCGGTGATGCCGGCGAAGGCGACACCGTCACGCTGACGATCTGGGGACAGGATTTCACCGGCACCGTCGATGGCGACAATAACTACGCCATCGATGTCCCGGGCAGCTTCCTCGTCAACGGCGGATTGATCGACATCCAGTCCGACACGCCGAACGCCGATTTCCGTGAGGGCCAGAACCCCGACTTCGGCAATGGTGATTTCCCGATCCCCTCGCCGGAAGGCGGTCTGGTGGAAGCATCCGTCTCCGGCAGCGACGATGCCGGCAACTCGTACTCGGCGACTGCCGAACGGCCGTATCAGGTAGACATGTCGGCCATCGCCTTTATCGACATCGACACCATCGCCGGCGACGACGTCATCAATGAAGAGGAATCCGGCGAGTCCATCACCATCACCGGGTCGGTCTACGGCGACGCGACCGAGGGCGACACCGTCACCCTGACCGTGGGCGGCGAGACATTCGAGGGCACCGTGGATGGTGATAACGCCTACGCGATCGACGTCCCCGGCAGCCTGCTCGCGGATAACAACCTGGTCAGTGCCAATGTCACCGGCACCGACGACGCCGGCAACCCCTTCTCCGCGGACAACCTTCGCGAGTATGGCGTGGACACCGAGGCCTCCGCCACGATCGAAATCGACACCATCGCCGGTGACGACGTGATCAACGAGGAAGAATCCGGCCAGACCATCACCATCACCGGGTCGGTCGGTGGCGATGCGCGCGAGGGCGATACCGTC
>NZ_JBKHFB010000034.1:0-17256 GCF_046540515.1 Guyparkeria sp. | reverse complement strand
GGCCCCTTGGCGGTCCCGCAGAGACACTGTCGAGTTCGTGCAGAGGTTCACTAAGTAATTGAAAAACAGGGTGGTTGCCTTGCGTGGGGCTTTTGGGGACAATGTCGCGCAACTTCCGCGCCTGCCCCAAGGTCAGGCGCCGACGTCTGCGTGCGTACTGCACACGGCGCCCAGAACCGCTTCTTTTTCAACCCTTTGGAGTGTTTTATGTCGACACGTAGAGAGCTTGCCAACGCCATCCGTGCGTTGAGCATGGACGCCGTTCAGAAGGCGAACTCGGGCCACCCGGGTGCCCCGATGGGCATGGCGGACATCGCCGAAGTGCTGTGGAACGACTACATGCACCACAACCCGAAGAACCCGGAATGGCCGAATCGCGACCGCTTCGTGCTTTCCAACGGTCACGGCTCGATGCTGATCTACTCTCTGCTTCATCTCACCGGCTACGAACTGCCGATGGAAGAACTGAAGAACTTCCGTCAGCTGCACTCCAAGACGCCGGGGCACCCGGAATACGGCTACACGCCGGGCGTCGAGACCACCACCGGCCCGCTTGGCCAGGGGCTGACCAACGCCGTGGGCATGGCGATCGCCGAGAAGATGCTCGCCGGCCAGTTCAACAAGCCGGGCCACAAGGTGGTCGACCACTACACCTATTGCTTCCTGGGTGACGGCTGCCTGATGGAAGGCATCTCCCACGAGGCCTGCTCGCTGGCGGGCACCCTGGGTCTGGGCAAGCTGGTCGCCTTCTACGACGACAACGGCATCTCCATCGACGGTCACGTCGAGGGCTGGTTCACCGACGACACGCCCAAGCGCTTCGAGGCCTACGGTTGGCACGTCGTGCGCGATGTCGACGGTCATGATGCCGACGCCATCGACGCGGCCATCCGCGAGGCGCGCTCGGTCAACGACAAGCCGACCCTGATCTGCACCAAGACCGTGATCGGTTTCGGCGCGCCGAACCTCTGCGGCACCCATGACTGCCACGGCGCCGCCCTGGGCGATGCCGAGGTCAAGGCGACCCGCGAGAACATCGGCTGGCACCACGAGCCGTTCGTCATCCCGGACGAGGTCTACGCCGGCTGGGATGCGACCGAGAAGGGTGCTGCGGCCGAGGCCGAGTGGAACGAGGCCTTCGCCGCCTACGAGAAGGCGTACCCCGCCGAGGCCGCCGAACTCAAGCGTCGTCTCGCCGGCGAGCTGCCGGCCGACTTCGAGCAGAAGATGGGCGCGCTGATCAAGGAGATCGACGCCAAGGGCGAGAGCGTCGCCTCGCGCAAGGCCTCCCAGGCCGTCATCACCGGGCTGGCCGACATGTTGCCCGAGCTGGTCGGCGGTTCGGCCGATCTGGCGCCGTCCAACCTGACCACCTGGAAGGGCTGCACCGCGCTGACCGCCACCGAGTCGGACGCCAACTACATCCACTACGGTGTGCGCGAGTTCGGCATGAGCGCCATCATGAACGGCATGGTCCTGCACGGCGGCCTGCTGCCGTTTGCCGGCACCTTCCTGATGTTCTCCGAGTACGCCCGCAATGCCCTGCGCATGGCCGCGCTGATGAAGATCGGCTCGATTTTCGTCTACACCCACGATTCCATCGGTCTGGGCGAAGACGGCCCGACCCACCAGCCGGTCGAGCAGATCGCGACCATGCGTCTGATCCCGCGCATGCAGACCTGGCGCCCCTGTGACGCGGTCGAGACCGCCGTGGCCTGGAAGCAGGCGGTCGTCCGCCGTGACGCGCCGACCTCGCTGGTCTTCTCGCGCCAGGGCCTGCCGCACCAGACCCGCAATGCCGAGCAGATCGCCAACATCGAGAAGGGCGGCTACGTCCTGAAGGACTGCGACGGCACGCCGGACCTGATCCTGATCGCCACCGGCTCCGAAGTGGGTCTGGCGATGGACGCCGCCGAGAAGCTCTCCGACAAACAGGTCCGCGTGGTTTCCATGCCCTGTGTCGAGGCCTTCGAGGCGCAGGACGAGGCCTACCGCGAGTCCGTGCTGCCGAGCGGCGTGACTGCCCGCATGGCGGTCGAGGCGGGCGTGACGTCCTGCTGGTACAAGCACGTTGGCAGCCAGGGCAAGGTGTTCGGCCTGGACACCTTCGGCGAGTCCGCCCCGGCCGGTGACCTGTTCAAGGAGTTCGGCTTCACCGCCGATCGCGTCGCCGAGGAAGCCCGCAAGCTGGGCTGATCCGCGGTCGCATCAACCCTTTTCGGGCGCATGTGTCGTCAATCGCATGCGCCCTGACTGATTTGTATCCACGTATCGATTAGGAGAAAACCCATGGCTATTCGTGTCGGTATCAACGGCTTCGGTCGTATCGGTCGCATGGTGTTCCGCGCCGCGACCCAGGAATTCCCGGAGCTGGAAATCGTCGGCATCAACGATCTGCTCGAGCCGGAGTACCTGGCGTACATGCTCAAGTACGACTCCGTGCACGGCCGTTTCGACGGTGACGTGTCGGTCGAGGGCAGCAACCTGGTCGTCAACGGCAAGAAGATCCGCCTGACTGCCGAGAAGGACCCGTCCCAGCTCAAGTGGGGCGACCTGGACGTCGACGTCGTGGTCGAGTCCACCGGTCTGTTCCTCACCGAGGAGACCTGCCAGAAGCACATCGAGGCCGGTGCCAAGAAGGTCGTCCAGTCGGCCCCGTCCAAGGACGCCACCCCGATGTTCGTCTATGGCGTCAACCACAACGACTACGCCGGCCAGCAGATCGTTTCCGCCGCCTCCTGCACCACCAACTGCCTGGCGCCGGTGGCCAAGGTCCTGAACGACAAGTTCGGCATCAAGCGTGGCCTGATGAGCACCGTTCACGCCGCCACCGCCACCCAGAAGACCGTCGACGGCCCGTCTGCCAAGGACTGGCGCGGCGGCCGCGGCATCCTGGAGAACATCATCCCGTCCTCCACCGGTGCCGCCAAGGCCGTGGGCAAGGTCCTGCCGGCCCTGAACGGCAAGCTGACCGGCATGGCGTTCCGCGTGCCGACCTCCGACGTCTCCGTGGTCGATCTGACTGCCGAGCTGGAGAAGGGCGCCTCCATGGACGACATCAAGGCCGCCATGAAGGAAGCCTCCCAGGGTGAGCTCAAGGGCGTGCTGGGCTACACCGAGGAGTCCGTGGTTTCCACCGACTTCCGTGGCCACCCGGAGCCGTCCGTGTTCGATGCCAAGGCCGGTATCGCCCTGGACGACACCTTCGTCAAGGTCGTCGCCTGGTACGACAACGAGTTCGGCTACACCTGCAACATGCTGCGCGTCGTGCAGCACGTCGGCAAGTAAGCCACTTGGCCGGAACGGGTGGGTTTTCCCACCCGTTTTTCCACCTGCCTTTCGCACCCAGCGAAAGCCGTAAGGACTGGGCGCCATCGAGCCGCCTCCCATTCCTTACCGCTTTTTATCTGTCTCATTGAGGAGTTTTCCATGGCGAACGTCATCCGCATGACTGATCTCGATCTTGCCGGCAAGCGCGTGCTGATCCGCGCCGACCTGAACGTGCCGGTCAAGGACGGCAAGGTGACTTCCGACGCGCGTATCAGCGCCTCGCTGGGCACCATCAAGGCGGCTCTCGACCAGGGTGCGCACGTGATGGTCACCTCGCACCTGGGTCGCCCGACCGAGGGCGAGTTCTCCGAGGGCGACTCTCTGGCCCCGGTCGCCAAGGACCTGGGCGAGAAGCTCGGTCGTGAGGTCCGTCTGGAGCGCGACTACCTGGGCAAGGACGTCGAGGTCGGCGCCGGCGAGGTAGTCATGCTGGAAAACGTCCGCTTCAACAAGGGCGAGAAGAAGGACGACGAGGCACTGGCCAAGCAGTACGCCGCCCTGTGCGACGTCTTCGTCATGGACGCCTTCGGTACCGCACACCGCGCGCAGGCCTCGACCCACGGCGTCGCCAGGTTCGCCCCGGTCGCCTGTGCCGGCACCCTGCTCACCGAGGAACTCGAGGCGCTGACCAAGGCGCTGGCCAACCCGGCCCGTCCGATGGTCGCGATCGTCGGCGGTTCCAAGGTTTCCACCAAGCTGACCGTGCTCGAGGCGCTGGCGGCCAAGGTCGATCAGCTGATCGTCGGTGGCGGCATCGCCAACACCTTCGTCAAGGCCGCCGGCCACGGGGTGGGCAAGTCGCTGTGCGAGGACGATCTCGTGCCGACCGCCAAGGCCCTGATGGACAAGCTCAAGAGCAACGGTGCCAGCATCCCGCTGCCGACCGACGTGGTCGTCGGCAAGCAGTTCGACGAGAACGAGCCGGCCGTGCTCAAGCGTGTCGAGGACGTGGCCGACGACGACATGATCTTCGACATCGGTCCGGAGAGCGCCGAGGCGCTGGCCAAGGTGATCGAGAACGCCGGCACCGTCGTCTGGAACGGCCCGGTGGGCGTGTTCGAGTTCGACCAGTTCGGCGACGGCACCAAGCGCATTTCCCAGGCGATCGCCGATACCAAGGCCTTCACCCTGGCCGGCGGCGGTGACACCATCGCGGCGATCCAGAAGTACGACATCTACGACAAGGTCAGCTACATCTCGACTGCCGGTGGTGCGTTCCTCGAGTTCCTGGAAGGCAAGACCCTGCCGGCGGTCGCCATGCTCGAAGAGCGGGCGAAAGGCTGATGGCAAACATGCACGGTTCCACTGATCACCTGCCGGAGCAGCGACGTACCAAGATCGTCGCGACGCTCGGCCCGGCCAGCGACGACCTGGCGACCATCACCGACCTGGTGCGCGCCGGTATCGACGTCGTGCGGATGAACTTCTCGCACGGCAAGGCGGCCGATCACCAGCGCCGCGCCGACATGGTGCGCGAGGCGGCTGCGGCCGAGGGGCGCTACGTCGCCATCCTCGGCGACCTGCAGGGTCCGAAGATCCGCATCGACCGCTTCAAGAGCGGCAAGGTGGAGCTCGAGGAGGGCAGACCGTTCACGCTGGATGCCGATCTCGATCCGGACAGCGGGGACGAGACCAAGGTGGGGATCACCTACAAGGCACTGGTCTCCGACTCGCGCCCGGGTGACATCCTGCTGCTCGACGACGGACGCATCGTCCTCAAGGTCGACCGCGTCCAGGGCAACCAGGTCCAGACGACTGTCACCGTCGGTGGCACGCTGTCCAACAACAAGGGCATCAACCGTCAGGGCGGTGGCCTGTCCGCGCCCGCGATCACCGACAAGGATCGCGCCGACATCAAGACGGCCGCCGAGATCGGCGTGGACTACATCGCCGTGTCCTTTCCGCGTTCGGCGGAGGACATCCACGAGGCGCGCCGCCTGCTGCAGGAGGCCGGTTGCCGCGCGCACATCGTCTCCAAGATCGAGCGTGCCGAGGCGGTCGACTGCATCCGCGAGATCATCCAGGCGAGCGACGCCATCATGATCGCCCGGGGCGACCTGGGCGTGGAGATCGGCGACGCCGAGCTGCCCGCGGTGCAGAAGGCCTTCATCCAGATGGCCAAGGAGCTCAATCGTCCCGTCATCACCGCGACCCAGATGATGGAAACCATGATCGACAACCCGATCCCGACACGGGCGGAGGTGTTCGACGTGGCCAACGCGGTGCTCGACGGCACGGACGCGGTGATGCTCTCGGCGGAGACGGCAGCCGGGAAGTACCCGGTGCGCGTGGTCGAGACCATGGCGAGGGTCTGCCACCGGGCCGAGTACCAGATCGAGGCCAAGAAGAGCGCGCCGCCGCTGGACGTGCCCTTCGAGCGCATCGACCAGGCGATCGCCTACTCGGCCATCTACACGGCAAACCACCTCTCGGTGGCGGCGATCGTCGCCCTGTCCGAGTCGGGGGCGACGCCGCTGTGGATGTCGCGCGTGGACACCGACATCCCGATCTACACCTTCACCCGCTCCGAGGAGACCGCGCGCCGCGTCGGCCTCTACCGCGGCGTGCAGGCGGTGCACTTCCCGGTACCGTCGACCGATCACGCCGAGGTCAACCGGATGGTGATCGAGAGCCTGCAGCAGATGGAGAAGCTCGACGAGGGTGATCTGGTGATCATCACCAAGGGCGACCTGATGGGTCAGATGGGCGGCACGAACGCGATGAAGATCGTTCGGGTCGGAGACGTGATCTCCGTCGACTGACCGCCGACGGAGGTGTCCCGGCGCGATTTTGCATATCCGGGCGCGCTGGGTATGCTGTCGCGCTGATCGAATTTCCGGTTTCCTGGCCAAACGGCCGGGAGGCCCGCGCAGTTTCGCAACTACGTTTCAACTTGAGGAGAGGCACTATGGCGCTCATTTCGCTTCGCCAACTGCTGGACCATGCCGCTGAACACAGCTATGGCATGCCGGCGTTCAACGTCAACAACATGGAGCAGATCCACGCGATCATGCAGGCCGCCGACGAAGTCGACAGCCCGGTGATCCTGCAGGGCTCCGCCGGCGCGCGCAAGTACGCCGGCGAGCCGTTCCTGCGCCACCTGGTCGAGGCGGCCACCGAGGCCTACCCGCACATTCCGATCGTCATGCATCAGGACCACGGTTCGGATCCGGGCGTCTGCCTGCGCGCGATCCAGTCGGGCTTCACCTCGGTCATGATGGACGGCTCGCTGCTGCCGGACATGAAGACCCCGTCCGACTACGAGTACAACGCCGGCGTCACCGCCAAGGTCGTCGAGATGGCGCACTCCGGTGGTGTCTCCGTCGAGGGTGAGCTCGGCTGCCTCGGCTCGCTGGAAACCGGCGAGATGGGCGAGGAAGACGGCCACGGCGCGGAAGGCAAGCTGGACATGGACATGCTGCTGACCGATCCGGAAGAGGCCGCCCAGTTCGTCAAGGAGACCGACGTCGACGCCCTGGCGATCGCGATCGGCACCTCCCACGGCGCCTACAAGTTCACCCAGAAGCCGACCGGCCAGATCCTGCGCATCGATCGCGTCAAGGAGATCCACGAGCGCATCCCGGATACCCACCTGGTCATGCACGGCTCCTCGTCGGTACCGGAAGAGTGGCTGGCGATCATCAACAACTACGGCGGCGACATGGGCCAGACCTACGGCGTGCCGGTCGAGGAGATCGTCGAGGGCATCAAGCACGGCGTTCGCAAGGTCAACATCGATACCGACCTGCGCATGGCGTCCACTGGTGCCGTGCGCAAGCACCTGGCCGAGAACAAGGCCAACTTCGACCCGCGCAAGTTCCTCAAGGAAGCGACCACGGGCATGCAGGCCATCTGCAAGGCGCGCTTCGAGGCCTTCGGTTCGGCCGGCATGGCTTCCAAGATCCGTCCGATCTCCCTGGAAGAGATGTACAAGCGTTACGAGTCCGGCAGTCTCAAGCAGAAGATCCGCTGATCCTGCGCCGGGCGACGCCCGGCACGGCTGCAGAGACAACCCCGCCAGCTGGCGGGGTTTTTTGTTTCCGTCGGGACGGACAGGCGTAGGCGGGAGGGCGCAAATACGTGATAATCCCCCCGATGGAACGCAACGCGCCCATGGATGATTCCGTGCCCCGGCTGCCGACCGCCAACCGGCGACCGGGGCTTCGTGTCGTCTGGCTCATGGTTCTGCTGGGATGGCTGTTGCTCGGAGTGCTGGGTGGGCTGCTGGTGCAGCGTGAACACGAGGCCGAGGTCGATGCTCGCGCCGACCGGCTGCTCGACACCGCCGAGTACGCCCTGTCGAGCCGCCAGGCCGAGCTCGCGCGGATCGCGCGCATTCTGTCGCTTGACGGGCGGGTGCGCGAGATTCTTTCCCAGGCCCGCGCGATGGTGGAGCTCGAAGGTGGCGGTGCCGGCGGCGAGGAGGCATCCCGGCTGCGGCGCAAGCTGGCCCGGGCCATCACACCCATCGCCTCCGAGTTGATCCAGGGCCAGGACCGGGTGATGCAGTTCCATATCGGTCCCGAGGTGGTCAGCTTCTTGCGGGTGCATGCCCCCGACCGGTTCGGCGATGAACTGGCCTCGGTTCGCCCCCTGCTGGCCGAGGTCTACCGCAGCGGTCGTGGGGCAATGGGGTTCGAGGTCGGTCGCGTGTTCTCCGGCTTTCGCGCGGCCGAGCCGGTATGGGCGCCGAATCCCGGGGGCTCTCCCGGAGGGTCGGACCGGGTGATCGGCACCGTGGAAGTGGGCACCGGCGTCAAGCCGGTCGACAACTACCTGCGGGAAAGTCTCGGCGCGCGTGCCACCCTGTTGCTCCCGGCGGAGATCGCCGAGGCGAATATTTGGGCGGAGATGCGCGAGCGGCGCAACATTGCCCCGGTGGGCAACGGCGAGTATTACATCGACGGCCCCAAGGTGGATGACGCCGGCCTCGCCGCCGCCCTTCGACAGTTGAAGGGTGAGTTGCCGTCGCGCTGGCGCTTTGCCAGTGGTGGTCAAGAGTGGCTGGCCGTCTCGCGCCCGGTGCCGATCCTTACCCAGGAAAGCCGCGCCCCGGCCCGGCTCGTCGCCGTGGAGTCGATCACCGAGCTCCACGCGGCGATGCAGGGGCGCATGGCCACGCTGCTTGCCGGCGTGGTGGTCGCCTTCCTGCTTACCGCGCTGGGTCTATGGCTCCTGTCGCGCTGGCAGCGGACGCGCTGGATGGTGGTCATCGACCGCGCGGAGGCCGAGCGCGATGCGCTGTTCGAGCTCAGTCCCCAGCCGCTCGAGCTCACGGACATGCAGGGGCGCTCGTTGCTGGTCAACGACGCGTTTCGCCGCACCTTCGGGGCGGGCGTGTCGACCGACGACGGGCACGGTTGGCCGGCACGGGGGCTCGAGGGATTGCAGCTCGAGGCGTTCGAGCGGGCGATCGCACGCGGCGAGCGCTGGAACGGCGCGCTCCGGCTATCGGCATTGCATGGCGGTTCGGGCTGGTTCCGGGTACAGGTCGTGCCGATAGCCGACGAGTCGGGGCAGCCGTCACGGCTGTGGTGGTTCTTCCACGATGTCGATCGCGAACGCCGTGCCGCCGCGATTGCACAGGCCGAGCGTGACCGTCTCGACGCCTTCCTCGCCGCCAGTCCTGCGGTCATCTATACCTTCCGCGCCGATCGGCCCGATCGGCTCGAGTACGTCAGCGCGAACATTCGCGAGATCCTCGGCTACACCCCGGATGCCTTGATCGATGGCCCGGACTGGTGGGAGCAGACCCTGCATCCCCAAGATCGGGCGCGTGCCGTGGAAGAGGGGGACTTCACCCGGTGGCCGGACGATCGCAAGCGCAGTCGCTACCGCCTGCTGCGGCCGGACGGCTCGGCCTTGTGGGTCACCGATCACGCACGCCTGCTACGGGATGCCGAGGGGCGCCCGGAGCGGGTCGTCGGGGCCTTGATCGACTCGGAAGAAACCGTCGCGCTCGAGGAGCGGCTCGCCGAGAGCGAGCGGCTGTATCGATCGATCGTCGAGGGGGTCGAGGAGGCCATCTTCCTGGTCGCCGTCGAACCCGGCGGCTCGTTCCGTTTCCTGACCAACAACCCGGCCCACGAGCGTACGACCGGCCTGTCCCGTGATCAATTCGCCGGGGCCTTCCCCGAGGAAATCCTCTCCCCGGAGGTCGCCGACCACGTCACGCGTCGGTACCGTGCCTGCCTGGAGGCCGGGCGGTCGATCCGTTACGACGAGACACTCGATCTGCCGGCCGGCCGCGCGCGCTGGCACACGACACTCACGCCGATCCGGGACGAGGGAGGCCGTGTCGTGCTAATTGCCGGGGTAGCCGTGCGACTCGACGACCGCGCGGCTGCCACGGACTGAACGGTCCCGAGGGTTGTCGCCTCGTCGCGGCGATGCCGGGAAGACCGGACAGCCGAGGGCCGACATGCGCTTGCAAAGCCCGGCCCGGTCGACCATCATCCCGGCCCCTTCCCGCCAGAGGAGCAGGTCTTGACCGCATCTGAGTCGCCATCCGCCCCCACCCCGACCGATCCGGTCGTGCGTGCGCGTGGCCTGGTCAAGTGTTTCGGGTCACTGCGTGCCGTCGATGCCGTGGACTTCGACATCCCCGCCGGTCGCTGCTTCGGGTTCCTGGGGCCGAACGGCGCCGGCAAGACGACCACGCTCAAGATGCTGATGGGGCTGGCCGACTTCGATGCCGGTTCGCTCGCCGTGCTCGGCCACCAGCTGCCTGCCGAGGCGCGCGCGATTCGCGCGCGGGTCGGGCTGGTGCCGCAGGGCGACAATCTCGATCCGGACTTCACCGTGCGCGAGAACCTGTTCATGTACGCCCGCTTTTTCGGCCTGTCCCGCCGCGCGGTGGCCGACCGGGTCGATGCGCTGCTCGAGTTCGCGAACCTGACGCACAAGGCCGATGCCCGGGTCGACCAGCTCAGCGGCGGCATGCAGCGCCGCCTGACCATTGCCCGGGCCCTGGTCAACGACCCCGAGGTGGTGATCCTCGACGAGCCCACCTCGGGACTCGACCCGCAGGTGCGTCACGTCATCTGGGGACGGCTGGCGGAGCTGCGCGCCCGCGGCGTGACCCTGGTGTTGACGAGCCATTACATGGAAGAGGCCGAGCGGCTCTGCGATGAACTGGTAGTGATGGACCACGGCCGGATTCTCGACCAAGGCACGCCGGGCGAGTTGATCCGACGGCACGTCGAGCCCGACGTGATCGAGCTGCGCGGCGCGGTCAGCGACGGGGTGTTCGCCGCACTGACCTCGATGGCCCTGCGCGTCGAGCGCCATGGCACCGCCGTCTACGTCTACACCAGCGCCCCGGCGCCGATTCTCGACTTCCTCGGTCAGCCCGATGGCCTGACCGTGATCCACCGTCGTGCCGGGCTGGAGGACGTGTTCCTCCATCTTACCGGCCGCGAACTGCGGGACTGACATGCCGATGAAGCGTTCGATCTGGCAAGTTCCCCGGGCTCGACTGGCCGCCTTTTCCGTGTTCGCGCGCAACTTCCTGGTCTGGCGCAAGCTGCTCGGCCCGGCGATCGTGCTCAACTTCGGCGAGCCGGTGATCTACCTGCTGGGGCTGGGCATCGGTCTCGGGGCGCTGGTGGGCGACATCGGGGGACTGCCGTACCTGGTGTTCCTCGCCTCGGGGATCGTGGCCTCCTCGGCGATGATCTCGGTGAGTTTCGAGGGCATGTATTCCGTGTACACGCGGATGGTGCCGCAGAAGACCTTCGACGCGATCATGGCCACGCCGCTGGACATCGACGACATCATCCTCGGCGAGACCCTCTGGGCGGCCTTCAAGGGCTTGCTGAGCGCGGTGGCGATCCTGATCGTCGCCGGTCTGCTCGGTGCGGTGCCCGGCGGCTGGATGGCGCTCTGGGCCCTGCCGGTGGTGTTTTTGCTGGGACTGGCCTTCGCCGGTCCGGCGATCATCATGACGGCGATCGCCGACAACTACGATTTCTTCAATTACTACTTCGTGCTGGTCGTCACCCCGATGTTCATGCTCTCGGGGGTGTTCTTTCCCATCGAAACCCTGCCCGACTGGATGCAGACCGCCGTGCTGGTGCTGCCGCTGACGCACGCGATCGAGGTGATCCGCCCCCTGATGGTCGGTGAGCCGGTCGAGCACCTGCTCGCCCACCTGGCCGTGCTGGCCGGCTTTGCCGTGGCCGCCTATTACCTCGCAGTCGCGCTGGTGCGGCGGCGGTTGTGGGACTGAGCCGAGGCTGAAGCTGACAGCCGGGAGCTGTCAGGCGAGCGTGCTTCTGCCGGGTCTGGCGCCCGGAGATGCCCTGGCGATCATCTTTGCCAGCTTCCGGCTCTCAGCTCTCCCACCACCGTCCCGTATCCAGCCGGATCACCGCCTGGTTGATCAGCGGGCAGGCCATCAGGTAGTCGATGGTCTGGCCGACCACGCCCGGGCCGGGCTCGAAGGGAAGCAGGCGGCGCTTGAGACGGTTGCGCCGGTAGGCGTCGTCGTCCTCGGGGTGAAACATCAGCAGCCCGGGGGCGATGGCGTTCACGCGGGTGTGCGGGGCGTAACGCAGGGCGAGCGAGCGCACCGAGCCTTCGATCGCCGCCTTCGAGGCGATGTAATGAATGTGGTCGGGCTCGCCCTCGTCGAGGTGCGCGTCGGTCATGAACACCACCTGCCGGTCGGCGTGACCGTCGTCCCGTTCTCGGGCGGGCAGGACGCGCTGCAGGTGCTCGGTCAGCTCGATCGGGCTGGTCGCGTGCACGGTGTACATCGCCGTGGCCAGTTCCGGGTTGGCGGCGACGTCCTCGTCGCGGTGCCAGATCGAGGCGTTGTGCACGATCAGGTCGAGCCTGTCCGTTTTCCCTGCGACCTGCCCGGCAAAGCCGGCCAGACGGTCGCGCTCGAGCAGGTCGAGTTTCATCGCGATCAGGCCCTGGTCGATCAGGGCGTGCAGGGCGTCGGTCTCATGGCGGTACGTGCCGATGACCCGGTGGCCGTTCGCCAAGAGGTGCTCGGCGAGGTGGGCGCCCACGCGACGCGTCACCCCGGTGATCAGGACCGTCTGCGGGCGGCTCATGGTGTCAGCCCCGGGTGACGAGTTGCAGGAACTCGTTGCGGGTGGCCGCGCTGTCGCGGAACTGCCCGGTCATCCGCGAGGTGATGGTCTCGGACTCGACCTTCTCCACCCCGCGCATCGCCATGCACATGTGCGCGGCACGCACCTGGACGGCGACGCCGGCCGCGCCGGTGGCCTGCTCCACGGCCTCGGCGATCTGCTGGGTCATGTTCTCCTGGATCTGCAGGCGGCGGGCGTAGAGATCGACGATGCGGGCGATCTTGGACAGCCCCAGCACCTTGCCCTGCGGGATGTAGCCGATGTCGACATGGCCGATGATCGGCAGCATGTGGTGTTCGCACAGGCTGTAGAACTCGATGTTGCGTACCACCACCATCTCGTCGTTGTCCGACTCGAACAGGGCGTTGCCGATGGCGGATTCCAGGCGCTGGTTCAGCCCCTGGTTGAGGTAGAGCAGCGCCTTGGCGACACGCTTGGGCGTGTCGACCAGTCCCTCGCGGGCGGTATCCTCGCCCAGCTCGGCCAGGATGGTCCTGACCGCGCCGGCGATGGTCTCGATGCGCTTTTCGTCCGCGCCGACCGGTTCGGGGAAGTCGTCCTCGTGCAAGGCAGCCATGTCGGGGTTTCTCTCAGTAAAAGGCTCGAAATTTCTGGCGCCAACTTTAGCAGGTGCCGTCGAGCCTGTCCGGGCATTGCCGTGCCCTGCTCTCGGCGCGGGAAAGGGCTGCGCGGGCCCGCCGGTTGGTCGGCGGCCGGCTTGCCGCTAAACTGTCGCGTTCTTTCCCGGTGCCGGTATCGGTGCCCGTGTCACGCATTTCAAGCCAAGGGGTTATCCCGTCCGTGAAGGCCGTAATCGAACAACGTCTCCAGGCCATCTGCCAGCAACTGGTCGCCGAGGGCGACCTGCCCGCCGAGGTGTCGGTAACGCCGGTGCTGACGGTGCCCAAGGACCCGGCCCACGGGGATTTCGCCAGCAACCTGGCCATGCAGCTGGCCAAGCCGATGAAGCAGTCGCCGCGCGCGATTGCCGAGCGCATCGTCGCCGCCTTCGTCGACCAGGAGGGCGTCGAGCGCGTCGAGATCGCCGGTCCGGGCTTCATGAACTTCTTCGTCGAGGCAGGTGCGGCCTTCGCCCTGATCGACCGCATCCTCGAGGAAGGCGAGCGCTTCGGTCGGTCGAATGCGGCCGCGGGCCAGCGGGTACAGGTGGAGTTCGTCTCGGCGAACCCGACCGGGCCGCTGCACGTCGGTCATGGTCGTGGCGCGGCCTATGGTTCGGTGGTGGCGAACCTGCTCGAGGCGATCGGCGCGGATGTCGAGCGCGAGTATTACGTCAACGACGCCGGCCGGCAGATGCACATCCTGGCCGCGAGTGTCTGGCTGCGCTACCTCGAGCACCACGGGGTGACCGGCCACTTTCCGACGGCCGCGTACCAGTCGCAGGGTTACATCGTCGACATCGCCCGCGCACTGGAAGCGGAGCACGGGGCGCGCATGCTGGCGCCGGCCGACCGGGTCTTCTCCGACCTGCCGCCCGACGCGCCCGACGGTGACAAGGAGCAGCACATCGATGCCCTGATCGCGCGGATGCACGAGGAGCTAGGCGAGGAGAACTACCGGCTGGTCTTCCGTGCCGCGCTGGACTCGATCCTCGACGACATCCGGGTCGATCTCGCCGAGTTCGGGGTCGTGTACGACAACTGGTACTCCGAGCAGAGCCTGGCCGATCGCGGGCTGGTCGAGCGGGCCATCGAACGCCTTCAGGCCGAGGGGCATGTCTACGAGCGTGACGGCGCCCTGTGGTTCCGCTCCACCGACTTCGGTGACGACAAGGACCGCGTCGTGCGACGCGACAACGGCCAGACCACCTATTTCGCCTCGGACATCGCCTACCACCTCGACAAGTTCGAGCGGGGGTTCGACCAGGTGATCGACATCTGGGGCGCCGACCATCACGGCTACGTGCCCCGGGTGCGCGCCGCGCTGACCGCGCTGGGGAAGTCGGCCGACCGGCTGACCGTCTCCCTGGTCCAGTTCGCCATTCTCTACCGGGGCGGCGAGCGGGTGCCGATGTCGACTCGCTCGGGCAGCTTCGTCACCCTGCGCGAGCTGCGCGAGGAAGTGGGCAACGACGCTGCCCGGTTCTTCTACGTGATGCGGGCGGCCAACCAGCACCTCGACTTCGACCTGGATCTGGCCAAGAGCCAGAGCAACGAGAACCCGCTCTACTACATCCAGTACGCCCATGCGCGGGTAGCCTCCGTGTTCCGTCAGCTGCCGCTGCGCGGCTTCGCTCACGAGCCGCAGGCCGGTCGCGAGGCCTACGAGCGGCTGACCGAATCGCACGAGCAGGCGCTGTTCAAGCGACTGGCCCAGTACCCAGCCTTGATCGAACGGGCGGCGACCGCCCACGAGCCGCACCAGCTGGTCCACTACCTGCGCGATCTCGCCCAGGACTTCCACAGCTACTACAACGCCCATGCCTTCCTGCTGGGTGACGACGCGCCGCTGCGCAACGCCCGGCTGAACCTGGTGCTGGCCACCCGCCAGGTGCTGGCGAACGGCCTTGCGTTGCTGGGCGTCAACGCACCGGACGAGATGTAATCGCTGCCATGGCACGCAAGAAGGTGAATCGGCCGCGGTCCTCGGGCGGTAATCGCGGCGCGAAGTGGGCGCTTGCGATCGCGCTGGTCCTGCTGGTCGGGATGGTGGTGGTGCTCGCCCGGCTGACGGCGGAGAACAACAGTCGATCGCCCGCTCCGTCCACCGGGCAGACCGATGCCCGCAGCGTGGAGAAACCGCCCGAGAAGGAGTCGGTCTCGCCCGAGTTCCAGTTCTATACCCTCCTGCCCGAGGAAGGGAACCAGCCGCCCCGTGCCCGCGAGTCCGAGAAGGGGGCCATGGAGGAGGCGCCCGGCGAGTCGACTGAACTGGTGCCGGATGCGCACTACCTGGTGCAGGCCGGCTCGTTCAGCAAGGTGCGGGACGCCGAAGCACGCAAGGCCGAACTCGCCCTGCTGGGGGCGGAAAGCCGGGTCGACCCCGTCGATGTCGGGGGCCAGCGTTATCACCGCGTGATACTCGGCCCACTGCCGGCGAAGGAAATCAATGCCCTGCGCCGCCAGCTCGAGGAAGCGGGCATCGAGACGACCTCGCCTCGTCGTCACGAGGATTGACCGTCGCGGCAGGAAGATTGTCCCGGTGCCATACTCGGAATAAAGTGGGCCACATACACGAGCGGCGGTGATGCGCAGGGTCCGATGACCCGGGGGTGCGTCGGCGCGGCTCGGGCAACGACTGGCCCATTCCGGGGACGGCACATGGTGGGTGGCGATACGGCGGGGCGGATTGAGGCGGCACGGCGAGGACGCGGCCAGGCCCGCTTGTTCGCGGTGGCGTGGCTGGCCTTCTGCCTCTTGCTGTTCACCCCGTTCGTGCAGGCCGAAGTCGATCTCTTGCCCGGCGCCCAGTGGGCGACCAGTGACGAACGCCTCTCGCCCGATGAGGCGCAATCCCTCGACTACCGGACCGCCGAGGCCCCGGCCCTCAACCTGGGGCCGTATCAGGGCTGGCTCTGGTTGCGGGTCAGCCTTGACGGGCGGGACCTGGGCGAGGCGCGCTGGCTGTCGATTCGCTGGCCCTTTTTCCGCGACCCGCGTGTCTTCCTGCGCGACCCGGCGGCCTTGCCCGGCTCATCGGTCGGTGGCTGGCGCGAGGTGCGCGAGGCCAGCCAGATCGGTGGGCTGCTCGACGTGTCGGGGCATCCGGGACGGTTGTTGCCACCGGTTGACGGCGAGCGCGAACTGCTGATCCAGATGCGAGCCGATGGTCCGGCCGCACTGCGCCTGACCCTGGGCTCGATGGACGAGGAACGCACGCGCAGCCTGATCCGCTATACCCTTTTTGGCGTCTACCTCGGCGCCATGCTGGGCATGGCCGTCTACAGCCTGTTCCTGATGCTCGCGGTCCGCGAGCGCACCTACCTCGGCTACGCGGCATTTCTCGCCGCGACCGTGCTGTATATCGGCCTGCGCTACAACATCCTCACGCCGTGGCTGCCCGAGGTAGCCCAGTCGATACCACCGGCGGCGCGCGCCCAGCTCGCCGTCGCCCTGATGGCCTTGTCGGGCATCTGGTTCGTGCGGCGGTTTCTCCGCACTCAGCGCGACGACCGGCCGCTCGATCGTGTCTTCGTCGGAATCATGGTGGTAGCCCTCCTGTCGATGCCGGCCTCGATCTGGCTGGCTGGCGTGTTCTCGTTCGCGATCGTTGCCAGCTACGCCGTCGCCACGGTGGCGATCGTGGTCTGGTCGGCCGTGCGGGCGATGCGGCGCGGCTTCGGGCCGGCCGTTTATCTGCTGCTGGGCTGGTCGGTATTCTCGCTGGCCGTGCTGCTGTATCTGGCGATGCTGCTGGGCTGGCTGCCCTACGTCACCTGGCTGATGGTGGCACTGCCGGTCGGGTCGCTGGCCGAGGCCCTGTTGCTCGCCTTCGCGCTGGGCAATCGCATCCGTCACAAGCAGCGCGAGGAGGCGGAGCTGGCGCGTGAGCGGGACCGCTACCGGTTCCTGAGCGAGCAGGACGGCCTGACCGGGCTCTACAACCGGCGGTCGCTTGATCGGCATCTGGAGCTCGCCATCGCGACCAGCCTGCGCAGCGGCGCGCCGTTGAGCCTGATCGTGCTGGATACCGACCGATTCAAGGACTACAACGACCGCTACGGTCACCTGGCCGGTGACGATGCATTGCGCTGCCTTGCACGCGTCATGCAGGCCAACGTGCGCGAGGGTGACGGGTGTTTCCGTTACGGCGGCGAGGAATTCGTCGTCCTGCTGCCGGGACAGTCGCTGGCCCAGGCGAC
>NZ_JBKHFB010000033.1:0-17293 GCF_046540515.1 Guyparkeria sp. | reverse complement strand
CCATGGCCGAAACCCTGATCATCGCCGACCTGCATCTCGCCCGGCCCGAGCCGCGCACGCTCGCGTTGCTGGACGCCTTCCTCGAACGCGCTCAGGGCGCCGAGGCGGTCCATATCCTCGGCGACCTGTTCGATTACTGGATCGGTGACGACCAGCCGCTCGATCCGGCGCTCGCCCAGCGCCTCGAGCGGTTCGCCGACCTGTCAGCGACAGTCACCTTTCAGCCCGGCAACCGCGACTTCCTGGTCGGCAGCGATCTGCTCGATCGGCTCGGCGCCCGGCGTCTTCCGGACCAGTACGTGCTGGAAAAAGGGGGGCGACGCTGGCTGCTGACCCACGGCGACGAGTTGTGCATCGACGATGCGGCCTATCAGGCCATGCGTGCCCAGCTGCGTGACCCGGCCTTCGTGCGGGATTTTCTCGCCCGTTCGCTTGCCGAACGCATCGCGATTGCCGAGGATCTGCGCAACAAGAGCCGGACGGCGTCCTCGAGCAAGCCGGAGGACATCATGGACGTGAACCGCGCCGCGGTCGACGAGATCCTCGAGCGCAGCGATTGCGACGGCCTGATCCATGGTCACACCCACCGCCCCGCCATCCATCGACTCGACGGCGGACGGCCACGGGTGGTGACCGGCGACTGGGGCGAGCACGGTTGGCTGGTGGCCCTCGCCGGCGAGCGTCTGACCCTCGAGCGCTTCACCCCCGAGGAAACCGAAATCGTCGCCAGCTGGCCGAGCGGCACGGAGGCGGTGGCATGAGTCTGCCGATGATCTTGACCTGGCTGCGTATCGGGGCGATCCCGCTGCTGGTGATCGTGTTCCTGTTCACGCCGATGGAATTCGCCCGGCCCGCGGCGGCCTGTATCTTCGGTCTGGCGGCACTGACCGATTTTCTCGATGGCTATCTCGCGCGGCGATGGGACCAGCAATCGGCCTTCGGTGCGTTTCTCGACCCGGTGGCGGACAAGCTGATCGTCACGGTGGCGCTGGTGTTGCTGGTGTTCACGGATGGCGACCTGCCGATCGTGATCGCCACGGCAGTGATCATCGGACGCGAGGTGTTCGTCTCGGCGCTGCGCGAGTGGATGGCCGCACGCGGGATCAGCGCGGCGGTCAAGGTGTCGCCGCTGGGCAAGCTCAAGACCACCGCGCAGATGTTCGCGATCCTGTTTCTTCTCTACCATTTCCCGCTGTTCGGCCTGATCGACGTTCACACCATCGGCTACTGGCTGTTGATGCTCGCCGCGGTGCTTACCGTCGTCTCCGGCGCCCAGTACGCGCGGGCGGCGATCATCGCCGTCGAGCGCGCCGAGTCGGCTTCCCGAACCGACGAGCGCTGAGCCGGCGTGATGCCCGTATTGCGAGCCCTGATCCGCGGCCCGCGACTGCTCGCCTATCTTGTGGCCGGCCTCTGGCATGTCCGGCGGCTTTCACGACTGGACGAACCGGCCCGTCTCGAGCGCGTCCGCGCCTGGCTGGGCGGGGCGTACGCCGTGCTCGGGGTGCGGCTGCAGATCGAGGGGAGCCGCTATCTCGATGAGCTTCCCCCCGGGGGCAGTCTCTGGCTGCCGAATCACATCAGCTGGCTGGACATTCCGCTCCTGGGTGGGGTGCGTGGCGGCACGGTGTTCCTGGCGAAAAGCGAGATTCGCGGCTGGCCGGTGATCGGGCGACTCGCCCGGCTGGCCGGCACCGAGTTCATCGAGCGCGGGCGCGGCAGCGAGGCGGCCGGCGAGGCGATCGAGCGGGGCCTGCGCCACGGCCGGCAGATGGTGGTGTTCGCCGAGGGCACGACCACCGACGGTCACGTCGTGCGCCGGTTTCATGCCCGCTTGCTCGAACCGGCCTTGCGCCTCGAGCGACCGGTGGTGCCGATTGCATTGCGCTATTTCGATGCCGAGGGCAGACGCACCACGGCGCCGGCGTTCATCGGTAACGAAAGCTTGTGGCCCTCGTTGTGGCGCGTGCTGTCGAGCAGGGGCATCGAGGCGCGTATCGACGTGCTCGAGCCGATCCGCCCCGGTCCCGCCGATACCCGCAGCGGGATCGCGCGTCGTGCGCACCACGCCGTCGCCATGCGGGTTGCCAGTCCGGAGCACGAACTGCCGTCACACGAAACGAATGCGCGCTGAGCTCGCCGCCATCCCCGGTTCCGCGTATCGACTCCGGGTGCCTTGCTGGATCAATCAATTCCCCATCACCCCGCGCATGATCTGCTGCAGGTCCACCGGCCTTGTTGGTGTCTCGAAGCGCGCATCCGGCTGCGAAACGGCGGAAATCGACTCGAGCCGGAACTCGTCGGCAAACCGCAGCACCGCGAGTTCCCGTCGTTCGAGCTCCCGTTCGGCATCCTCGTGGCCGGTCACGCCCGTGCTGCGGGCCATCGCCCGAGTCATGCCGCCCAGCAGGGCGGTCTGCATCTCGATCACCAGCGGGTCGTCGGTCAGCACGGCCTCGTCGGTGCGGGAGCGCCCCTCGTTGTCGACCCAGTCCACACGGTAGCGCTCGCCGTCGATCCCGGCGATCGTCTCCTGCTGTCCGGTCGGCTCGAGAGCGGTGATCTGGCTGGGTACGACTGCCTCGGGTCCGAGCCGGGCCAGGGCGTTGTGCTGGCCGAGCAGGGCGGCCAGCTGGTCAAGGTCCATGGTGACCGGCTGGCCCGCGATGCTCGCCACGCCCCAGGCCTTGCCGTCGCGAGCGATCACGTGGGCCGACTCGTTGGGCGTGTCCAGGCGGCTGCGCTCCGGTGACTGCCAACTGAAGGTCAGGGACGGCAGGGAGCGATCCGCGGTCTGGAATCGGGCCACGCCATCGGCGAGGGCTGTCGAACCGATGCCCACCCCGAGGCCGACGAAAAACAACATGTGTATCAAGCGTTTCAAGCGCGGCTCCTTCCCAAGGTGATCGTCTGCGGTTCGACCACACGGACCCTCGGTAATTCCCCGAAAACCCGGTTGACGGATCGCCTCCCGGGAGGTCCGCCGGGCTCAGCGGATCATCCGCGGGATCAGTCGTGTGTAGGCAATCAAGCCCAACAACTCGACCAGCGACTGCAGGATGATCACCGTGACGACCGGTTGCAGGCTGGTCGGGAGTGCCAGAGCGATGGGAAGCACCATGAAGGAGTTGCGGGTGCCGGCACTGAACGCCACCGTCCGACGTGCCTCGGGCGGGAGCCCGGCAAGTCGGGAGGCCGCCTCCGCGATCCACGGCACCAGGATGATATAGAGGACGAACACCAGCACCACGGCCCCGAGACCCGCTACCTGCCCGACCACTTGCGGGGCATGCGAGGTCATGATCGCGAACAGAACGATGCCAAGCAGGGGAACCGGCAACCAGGCCATCATCTCGATCCCACGCCGAACCTTGCGGGAATGACGCCCACTCAGGTCGGTCAGCCACGCGGCAGCCAGCGGAATCAGGATGATCAGCACGAAGGCGCCCAGCAATGAGGAGAGTTCCCAGTCGGCGCGAATATCGCCCTCGGTGAACAGCCAGAGATAGAACGGCAGTAGCAGGATCTGGGCGAGCAGCAGTATCGGGGTGGCCGCAATCGCGCGCGGCACGTCCGCGCGACCCAGCTGCGAGAAGGTGACGAACCAGTCGGTGCATGGGACCAGCAGCACCAGGAATACCCCCATGGCGAGTATCGGGTCGTCGACGAACAATCGGGTCAGTCCCCAGACCAGGATCGGGATCAGAACGAAGTTCACCGTCAGCATCACCAGAAGAAAACGCCGGTCGACCAGCGCCGACCCGATGGACTCCAGGTGGGTCTGGGTGAACGTGACGTAGAGCAGGGCGGCCAGCAGCGGCCAGAGACTCCATTCGAGCCATTCGCCGGTCGGTGGCGCGAACAGTCCGATGGCCAGCCCCGCCGCCACGGCGACGAGGTAGACGACGACCTGGTATTTCTCCAGCGTGAGGGGCGTTGGCATGGGGCTATCCTACCTTCATGGCGACAAGGCGCTCGATGCCGATCACGACCAGGTAGATCGCGCAGGCGGTGGCGATGATGGCCGGTCCGGAGCCGATGTCGAACCAGTAGCTCGCGTACAGGCCGGCCAGGCAGAACAGCAGGCTGAACACGCCGGAGAGCAGCATCATTCCGCCCAGCGTGCGGGTGTAACGCTGGGCGAGGTAGGGCGGCAGGGTCAGCAGGGCGATCACCAGCAACAGCCCGACCACCTGGATCATCATCACAACGGTCTGGGCGACCAGCAGCAGGAGCATGAAGTAGAGCCCGGTCACCGGGATGCCGCGGGTGCGCGCGTAGACCGGATCGAAGGAGAACGACAGCAGGTCGCGATAGTAGTAGAGCGCAAGCGCGAGGATCACTGCATCGATGGCCGCCATCAGCCACAGGTCCGCCGTGGCCACCGTCAGGATCGACCCGAACAGGTAGGTCATCAGGCCGGCCTGGTAGCCCGGAGTCAGCTCGACGAGGATCAGGCCGAGCGCCATGCCCGCCGCCCAGATCACCCCGATCAGGGTGTCGGTGCGCTCGCGCCGGCGGCGGGTCAGCGCGCCCAGCAGCAGGGCCGCGCCGGCCGTGAACACCCCGGTGACCGGCAGGACGGGCAGCCCGAGGAAGATTGCGGTGCCCACGCCACCATAGGCCGTGTGGGCGATACCGCCGGTCATGAACACCAGCCGGTTTACCACGACCAGCGCGCCGACGATGCCCGCGGCAATGCTCACCAGCACGGCGGCGATCAGCGCGTGCTGGACGAATCCCTGCTGCAGCAGTTCGGGCAGGGTCATGGCGTCTGCCCCCTGGCGCCGCTGTCGGTCGGACCGGTTGCCAGGTGGGCGTTGATCGCCGCGTGTCCCATCGGGCAATCCGCGCCGTGACGGCCGTACATCAGGGCGAGCATTTCCTCGGTGATCGCCGGCCCCTCGCCGCTGACCAGCCAGCGGTTGACCGCCAGCACCTGCGAGACGGCCTGGCGGGTGATGCCCAGATCATGGCTCACCATCACCCGGGTCAGGGTGCCGCCGAGTTCCTCGAGGGTTTCGTGGATGCAGGCGCGCCCGTAGGGATCGATGTTGGAAAACGGCTCGTCGAGCAACAGCAAGTCCGGTTCGGTGATCAGGGCACGGGCGATCAGGACCCGCTGGCGCTGCCCGCCGGACAGGGCGCCGAACGGTCGCTGCGCCAGTTCCGGGATGCCGGTGCGCTCCAGCGCCTCGCGGGCCCGAGCGCGTTCGTCGGCGCGAAAGCCGGGACCATGGCGCCGGCCGTGCGGCAAGCCCATCAGCACCACCTGCTCGACGGTGGCCGGGAAGCCCGGGGCGAGGTTGCCGTGCTGCGGCACGTAGCCGATGCGCTCCGGGTGTCGGCCCGGCCTGTCGCCGAATACCCGCACCGTGCCCGCATCGGGACGGTACAGGCCGAGGATCAGGTGGAGCAGGGTGGTCTTGCCACCGCCGTTCGGGCCGACGATCACGGTAAAGGCCCCGCGCGGCACGACCAGGTCGATGTCCTCGAGGATCGGCTCGCGGTCGAAACGAAAGCTCACCTTGTCGAGGACGATCGCGGGTGTGTCGGTGGCGGTCATGTCAGTGCGCGTGGTTGTCACGGTTGGAGCTGCCGGTCGAGTCGGAACCGAGCGCCTCGGCCAGGGTATCGGCGATCGCCTGCATGCCCGCCGGCCAGTCGCGTGCCAGCGGATCGAGGGTGAGTACCTCGCCGTCGAGTTCACGGGCAATGGTCCGGGCCGCGCTCTGGGCGAACTGCGGTTCGATGAAGATCACGCGGATGTCGTGGTCACGAGCACGCTCGATGATGCGGGCGAGTTCACGCGGCCCCGGCTCCTTGCCCTCCACCTCGATCGGCATCTGCTCGAGGCCGTAGCTGGCGCCGAAGTAGCCGAACGCCGGGTGGAACACCAGGAACTGCCGCGCCGAGGGGTCGATGTCGGTCAGGGCATCGAGGATCGACTGGTCGAGGCGGTTGATCTCCTCGGCCAGCTGGCGAAAGCCCCGGTGGAAGCGGGCGGCGTGGTCGGGCGCGGCCTCGATGAGGGCGTCGCGGATCGCCTCCGCCTGCAGGCGGACCAGCGGAGGCGAAAGCCAGACGTGCGGGTCGCGGGCCGAGGCGTCGGGCCCTGCGCCGTGCCCGTGGTCGTCGCCGTGATGGTGGTGGGTGACCATCGCCCGTCGCTGGATCGCCGTGGTGCTGTCGATCACGGTCATGTCGGGATTGCTGTCACGAAACCGCGGCAGCCAGCCCTTCTCGAACGGCACGCCAATCGAGAAATACAGCTCGGCACGCGACAGTGCGGTCATCTGTCGTGGTGTCGGTTCGTAGGTGACCGGTTCGGCATTGGCCGGCACCATCACCTGAACGTCGACCAGGTCACCGCCGATCGCCTCGACGAAATAGGCCTGCGGCGGGATCGAGACGGCCACGTTGACGGCCGCCGCCTGCAACGAGGCGCTTGCGAACAGACCAAGCAGGGCCGCCGTCGCGACGAGTCGGCCACGGTGAGGGCGTTTCAGTGGTGGCAGGTGCTTGGTCATGGAACGGTTCTCCAGGGGTTGGGATGGCGCCAAACGGCCGACAGCGGCAAAAACGTTATTGTATAACATTTGGGTGGGCATCGAGGCCAGTTCCCCGGCTGCACCTTGCGTTCCTCCTCGTGGCCTGTGCCGGCTCATGATCGGCGACGTGGCCAGCGACCCCGCCACCTGAGGCGACGATGCAGGTTGGCCAGGCGGGTGGTCAACAGGCGCGCCTGGCGACGGCTGGGGGAGCGGGCGTAGCGAGACGCCTCGAGCAGCTGGCCGACCCGTCGCAGGTCCTCGGCGGCGAACGGCAGGGCCAGTGCCGCACGATTGAGCAGGGTCCGCTCGCTCTCGGGGTTGGCCCGGTGCACACCCAGTCGTGCAAGGTCTTCCTGCACCCTTGTCCAGAGGTATTCGGCCTCGCTGCCGGCCAGCCGGCGCCGCTCGCGTCGCGCGAACATCACCAGCATTACCCACCACACGAGCCCCGCGATCACGACCGCCCAGATCGCCCCCCAGACGGGGTGGTGCATCGCCAGACCCAGCCGGCTCAGCCATGCCTGCTGGAAGCCCCCGTCGTAACCCAGGACATACTGGTTCCATCGGTTGTCCAGCTGCTCGGCCAGCAGGCGAACCTCGCGGCCGAACGAGGCCTCGTCACGGCGAACCGTGGCGGGCAGTTCGGCGTCCTCGGATGCCGATCGCGCGATGCCGTCCGTGATGCGCTCCGGGGCCACCACGGCGGTGGGGTCGACCCGCTGCCAGCCGTCCCCCTCGGTCCAGACCTCCGCCCAGGCGTGGGCATCCGACTGGCGCACGACCAGGAACTCGCCGTTGAACTCGCCTCCCTGGTAGCCGGTGACCACGCGGGCCGGCACGTCGGCCGCGCGCATCAGGCGGACGAAGGCGTCCGCGTAGTCGGCGCAATAGCCCCGGCGGGTCTCGAACAGGAAGGTGTCGGCCCGGTCGGCGCCCTCCCGCCGCCCGGGCGAGCGGCTGTATTCGAAAGGCCGCTCGCGGAACCAGTCCAGGGCGCGTTCGATGCGTTCGGCGGCCGGGCGGTCGCGCCAGCCGGCGGCCAGATCGGCCAGGAGGGGGTTGAGTCCGCCCTGGGCCAGGTAGCGTTCGCGCCGAAAACGCGGCAGGTTGCCCACGTCCAGCCGGTAGTCGAGCGCCGAGGTGACCGAGTACCGCAGCCGGTCGTCGACCGACTGCTCGCGCTGGACCACCAGGTTGCCGTCCACACGGCTGCGTTCCGGCACGTCGATGGCGGCGGCGAGCGTCGGCAGCTGACGCGAATCGGTCGGCTCGAGCGTGACCTGGTAGCTCACCTGCGAGTCGTCCAGGGTTTCCAGGCGCGGCGTGCCGGCCGCCGGGTCGGCCACCCAGCTCTCCGGGTCCTCCTCGGCAAAGCCACTCATCACGAACACCCGCCAGTAGCGCTCGTCGGCGGGAATCGGCTCGCCATCGAACCGCACCCGGAACGCGGGGCTCGGGTCCTCGGCCAGCCGGTCGAACTGGCCCGGGCGCATCTGCTCGGACAGACCCGTGCGGGCCTGCCCGCCGGGCTGCTGCACGCCCCACAACGCCCCCGGCGGGCGGGGGAACAGGGCGAACAGGATCAGGGCGAACGGCAGGCCGAGCAGCAGCAGCCGTCCGGCCTCGCGCAGCCGCCTGCCGAGCGTCTGGCCCGTGGCCGCGCCCACCTGCGCGATGCCCATCCAGGCGCCGACCAGCAGCCAGAACAGGACCATGACCAGGGCGAAGATGGGCAGGGCCTGGTCGAAGAGCAGCACGCCCACCAGCAGGAAGAAACTCAGCAACAGGACGCTGACCTGATCGCGATCCTCGTGGGTTTCCAGCAGCTTGAGGCCCGCGGCGACCACCAGCAGGGCCACACCCGCATCCCGCCCCCAAAGCGCGTGGAACTGCAGGACGACGACCGCGGTGCCGCCCGTGGCGAGCAGGAGCAGCAACCAGCGCGGTGGCAAGGGCAGGCCGGCCACCTCGTGCAGCCGCCGCCAGGCGAACGCCGCGACCACGACCGGCAACACCGCCACGGGCAGGTGGGGCAGCAGGAGACCGACGGCACCCACCAGCACCAGCCAGAGCAGCGGATCGAGGCGGCCGGGTGTCATCACGTCATTTCCCCCGGTGGCGGGTGATCGAAACCCCGTGCGTCCTGCGGTCGGCCGAAGCGGGCCAGGCGTTGCAGGGCCGTCGGGTATCGTCCCGCACGGTTGGCCGTTGCCGTGGCGTCGACCGGCGGTTCACCGGGCAGGTGCAGCACCCAGGGACGCTGCGCGCGCTGCAGTTGCATCAGGCGTTCGGTCATGGCCGACAGGCGCGTCTCGCGCGGCCCGGCGAACGTCTCGTAATCGACCAGCTCGGGGTCGGGCCGTTCGGCATCGCCCTCCGGGTGCCGGGTGATCAGTTGGCCGGTCTTCGCGTAGTGGCGAAAGACGACGTGCCGGATCGGATCACCGGGGTGATAGGGGCGCAGGCGGGTGGGGTCACCTTCTGTCGCCGGACTCGCGCCGCCGTCGTCCTGCAAAACGGGCAGGCTGCGCTGGCGGCCTTCCTGCGGGGCCGGGTGGATCCACTGGCCGACCGTGGGCGTCAGTCTCCGGTCGATCCGCCACAGGCCCAGCGGGTAGCGCGTCTCGATGGTGACCTCGGGCAGGGGCAGATAGCCGCGGGGTTCGCCGGGCAGGGCAAGCGAAACGCGCGCGTGATCGTCGCCAGCCGGTTGAGGCAAGACGGCCTCGTCCCCGGTACTGACCCAAAGTGGCGGCAGGGCACCCCGGGGGGTGCTGAATTCGATGGTGAATGCGCCCGGCGTGCCGGCCGGTCGGATCGGCGGCGGCACGACCCGGGCATCGACGGCGGCCAGGGCGCGCCAGCCCTGCCAGGCGCTGTTGACCATCAGGGCGATGACCATGAACGCGATCAGGAAGATCAGGTTGTTGCCGTAATTGATCGCGGCAAGCAGCATGGCCACGGCGACCACCGCCAGGCCCAGTGCGAACCGGCGTGGTCGAATTTGCAGGCGGGAAAGGGATTGCTGAGCCACAGGAGAACCCACTGGCGGTTGGTTCGGCGGCGAACGGTCTACGGCGTTGGAACGCGTTCCAGCAGCAGGTCGGCGGCATCGCGGCCATCGTGGTCGTCCAGCCCGACGCGGTGGTTGACCAGGTCGGGCAGCACCGCCTGGACGTCGTCGGGCAGCACGTGGTCGCGCTGGTCGATCAACGCCCAGGCGCGGGCGAGGTTGAGCATCATCAGCCCCGCCCGCGGCGAGAGCCCGACCCGGAACTCCGGGGCCTCGCGGCTGGCGGCCAGCAGTCGTTGCACGTACCCGGCGATCCGGTCGGCGACGTGCACGCGGGCGGCCTGGCTTCGCAGCCGTTGCAGTCCCTCGGCGTCCACCAGCGGCTCGACCTCGGCCAGGTGGGCCCGCCCACCGCCGGAGAGCAGCATCTCGCGTTCGGTCGCCGCGTCCGGGTAGCCCAGCCGGATCACCATGGCGAAGCGATCGAGCTGCGACTCGGGCAGGGGGTAGGTGCCGGCCTGGTCGAGCGGGTTCTGGGTGGCGATCACGAAGAACACCGCCGGCAGGGGGTAGCGCTTGCCGTCGACGGTGACCTGGCGTTCCTCCATGGCCTCCAGCAAGGCGCTCTGCACCTTGGGCGGCGCGCGGTTGATCTCGTCGGCGAGCAGCATCTGGGTGAAGACCGGCCCGGGTATGAAGCGAAAGCCGGAGCGGGTATCACCACCGCCGGGCTGGAAGATGGAACTGCCCACCACGTCGGCCGGCAGCATGTCGGCGGTGAACTGGGCCCGCTTGAACGACAGGCCGAGCACCTGCGCCAGGGTGTGGGCCAGCGTGGTCTTGCCGAGACCGGGAAGGTCCTCGATCAGCAGGTGGCCGCCGGCGAGGATGCAGGTCAATGCCTTGCGGATCGCCGGGCGCTGGCCGACCACGACCGAGGCGGTGCGATCGATGATGCTCGGACAGATCGTGGCGTCCATGCGTGTTCCAACTCCTTCGTCTAGTTCGCGTCGGCCATGGCGGCCCGCTCGATCTTGGCGCGGTAGGCGCGTCGATAGGCGTCGATGAGTGCCGTGTGCCGTGGTTCGTTGGTAAAACCCGGTGTCAGCGATGTCAGGGGATGATAGCCCCATTGCCCGGCAAGTACCCGGGCCGCCTCGTCGACAAGGGCGTTCGGGAACAGCGCGTCGAGCGACCGGCGCATGGCCGGGGGCGCGAGTCCGGCCTCATGCTCGAGTTGCCACAGCACCTGGGCGGCCCGGTAGCGTCGCTGACGCTCGGCGGGCAGCGGCGGCACGCTGGCGAGCCAGTCGACGTCCATGCCGATCTCGTCCGGGTCGCGCGGCGTGGCTCCGGCGGCGTGCAGCCGGGCGAGCACCTCCACCTCGCCGATGCGCGTACCGGCCCAGACCGACTCGGGGCCGGCGCAAAGACCGATGACGTCGCTGACCGGCGTGAGCGGGTCGAGGGCAAGGACCGCGATCGCCTCGGCGAACGCGCCGCTCTCCTCGGGGGACAGTTCATCCAGCCGCTCGAAGTAGGGCAGCAGGTCCAGCCCCTGGTTGTTGTTTCGCTCGATCAGTTCCTCGACCGGGTAGATCTCGGAGACGCCCGGGACGAGGATGCGGCAGGCCGGCAGCCCGAGGTGCTCGAAGTCGGCGATGTAGACGTCGTGCCCGAGCTCGTGGAACGTCGCCAGCAGCGCCTTCTCGTACTCGACGTTCTTCTCGTGCCGGGTCATCTCGGCGACGTCCTCGGCCTCCATTCCCCAGTCCATTCCCCAGGGGGTGAACGGGTAGTCCGGCTCGTCGCGCAGCATCTGCCACGGGAGGATGCCGGAGGAGTCGATGAAGTGCAGCTCGATGTTGTCCGGATCGGCGGCCAGTTCCTGGTCGGCCGTCGGCGCCGGGAAGGCGTGCAGATCGTCGAGATCGCGGCCCTGGACCAGCTCGGTGAGCGTGCGCTCGAGGGCGACGTCGAAGCGTGGATGGGCACCGAACGAGGCGAACACCCCGCCGGTCTCGGGGTCGTAGAGCAGCACGCAGATCACCGGGAAACGCCCACCCAGCGAAGCATCGAAGGCCCGCGCGGCAAAACCCGATCCGTTCAGCGCCTCGAGGGCTTCCCGGCTGGCCGGAAAACCCGCGATCACCTCGGCGGGGATCTCGGGCAGGGCGATGCCCTCGGTGATGACCTGTTCCTTGACCGACCGCTCGAAGACCTCGGAAAGCCCCTGGGTGTGCGTCTCGGCCAGCGTGTTGCCGGCTGACAGGCCGTTGGAGACGTACAGGTTGCCCACCACGTTGACCGGGAAGTAGATCGTTTTCCCGTCGCGCTGGCGGACGAACGGCAGGGCACAGATCCCGTCACGCACGCCGCTGTTGAGATCTCCCCAGTCGGCGCTGGTCTCTACGCCATCGCCCCCGTAGAAGCTCCACAGCCGGTCGTCGAGCAATCCTTCTGGGCGTTCGCCCGGGGCCTTGATGGTGAACCAGCGTTCGGCCGGGTCGTGCAGGGTGCAGCCGTCGACGCTGGCGCTCTCGCGGTGCCAGTGGAAGTCGGCGAAGAAGTACTGCGAGGCGAGACGCTCGACGAATTCGCCCAGCGCGGAGGCAAATGCCGCCTCGCGGGTGGCCCCCTTGCCGTTGGTGAACAGGGCCGGGCAGCCGCGATCCTTGATGTGCACCGACCAGCAGTTGGGCAGCGGGTTGCGCCACAGGCTCGCTTCGATATCGAAGCCGAGTTCGGTCAACCGGTGCTGGACGCGGGCGATGGTGTCTTCGAGCGGCGCATCCTTGCCGGGGATCAGGGTTACGGTCATGTCGGGGGAATCGGGTCCGGTCGGTCGTGGGAGAAATGAGACGTGGATCGAGTGGGGGGCGGGTCAGAACAGCACCAGCAGGCTGACGCGACGCAACTCCGAGGCCAGCACGGTGTAGGTCCGCAGGGCGGCGGCGGTGTCCATGTACTCGATACCCACCCCGCGACGCATCAGCGCGGCCGACAGGCTGGCCGGTCCCATTCGTGTGCGCGTGCCGGTGCCGATGATCACGACCTCGGGGTCGTCGCGCAGCAGCAGGGACTCGCCCTGCGCCGACAGGGCGTCGAGATCGTCGATCGCCACATCGTCGTGCAGCGACTCGGGGGTGAGCAGGAACGACTGCTGCAGCTCCCGGTCGTTGACCGTCACGTGGGTCTCGGAAAAGCCGCGGATCACGAATCGGCGGCCGCGATCGTCCTGGGTCAAGCGCATGGCGTCTGGTCGGTCGGCGTGGGTGTGGCAGCTAGCCTAAAGGCTCATCCGCATCGGCGCCACTCTCGCGGTCGTCGTCCCGGTGATCCAGCCGCATGGCCAGTCGCCGCCACAGGTTGCCCGAGCGCCGGGTGACGCTGCTGACCGCGGCTGACAGCACCGCGGCGGCTCGTTCGCTTGCCGGCTCATCGGATGCCCCGCCGTGGCGGATGGGGGACACGAGGGTAAACCGCCGCTTTGCCCGGGTGATGGCCGTGTAGAGCAGTTCCCGGGTCAGGATCGGGTTGCGGTACTCGGGCATCACCAGCGTCACCTCGGTGAATTCCGAACCCTGCGCCTTGTGCACCGTGAGCGCGAAGGCCGTCTCGACCTCGGGCAGGCGCGTCGGGCTGACCCAGCGCAAACGCGAGCCCGGCCTCCCTCCGATGTCATGTCCGGATGGATCGTCCGCCCCGGTGTCGACCGGGAAGGCCACGCGCAGACCGATATCATCGTTTTCCAGCCAGGTCGGCAGGGTCAGGCCGATGTCGCCGTTGGCAAGGCCGAGCTGGGGGTCGTTGCGGGTGACGATCACCGGGCGACCCGGGTACCAGCCGGTCGACCGACCCGGGCGTTGCCCCGGGGGCAGCAACCCCTCGCGTGACAGCCAGTCTTCCACGCGCCGATTGAGCCCCTCGACCCCCGCCGGCCCGCGCCGCAGGGCACAGAGCAGCTGGAAGGCGGCGTGCTGACGGAAGAGTTCGGTCACGGCGGCCTCGTCCGATGCCGGATCGAAGCCCCCGGTTTGCGCGGCGATCCGCGACAACCATGGCCGCAGCCCGGCGACGACCAGCTCGGCCAGCGGGTCGGCCACGTCGTGGGCCTGTCCGCCTTCGGGTCGATCGATCACCCAGCGGACCTCGCCCGCCTCCGAGGCGCCCGCCTTCCCGGGCACTCCCGTTACCTGGTTCACCGCGGCCACATCACCCCGGTTCACCGCCCGGGCGAGGGCGCCGATGGCACTGTCGTCGCCGAAGCGGTGCGAGACGCGCAGGGTCGCGATGTGATCGGCGACCGGGTCCGAGGGTGACGGCTCGCCCGTCGGTTCATCCGTCTGGCCGGGGCCGTCCCGATCACCGCGTGCCAGGGTTTCGCCGCTGGCAGTCTCCAGATAGGCACGCAACGGCGCGGGGTAGTCGCGGGTTTGTGCGTGGCGACAGAGCTCGCCCAGCACGGCACCGGCCTCGACCGAGGCGAGCTGGTCCTTGTCGCCCAGCATCACCAGGCGGCAGTGGGCGGGCAGCGCGTCGACCAGCTGGGCCATCAGCTCCATGCCGACCATGGAGGCCTCGTCGACGACCACGATGTCGTGATCGAGCGGGTTGTCCCGGTGATGCCGCGGCCTCTCGGCGAGCGGGCGCGTACCGATCAGGCGATGGATGGTCTGCACCTGCTCGGGCAGGTGGGCGGCCACGGTCGGCCAGTGATCGTCGGCAAAGCCCCGGGCGCGAATCGCGGCGATCCCGCGCACCTTCTCGCCGATCGATTCGGACAGCCGCGCGGCCGCCTTCCCGGTCGGCGCGCACAGGGCGATCCGGGGCAGGGCCTGCGCCGGGTCATCGAGGGTCAACGAGGTGAGCATGGCCAGCAGGCGCACGACGGTGGTCGTCTTGCCGGTACCGGGCCCGCCGGTGATGATCGAGAAGGACTGGCGGGCGGCGAGTGCGCAGGCGATCTTCTGCCAGTCGGTCGGGGCGGTCGTTCCATGCGCCTGCCGGGGGTACAGTGCGTCCAGGACGGCACGCACGCGCTCGGCCGGCACGGGGACGATCGGCCCGCGCCCGGCGAGACCCGCCGCGACCCGGCCTTCCACCTGCCAGTAGCGGCGCAGGTAGAGTTGCGGGCGCGCGGCTTCGACCAGCACCAGCGGCCGGCCGTGGCGTGGCAGGTCATCGCCGTCCCAGTCCAGCCGAGCGACTGCCGGGTGATCGGCCAGCGACCGTTGCCAGTCGGCCAGCGTGATCCCGGCCAACACGGCCGCCGGGGTAGCGATGTCCGCTGGTGATCGTCCCGTGGATTCGGCCGGCGGCATGCGCAGGGTGAAATCGGGGTTGGCCTGCACCGCGGCCAGGTCGAGGCAGACGTGGCCGCTGCCGCTCTGGTGGCTGGCCAGCACGGCGGCCAGCAGGGCCAGCGGGTCGGAGTCGGGCACGCGCCGGGCGAGGAAATCGGCGACCGCGCGGTCGATCGGGCGCAACCAGCCG
Source organism: Guyparkeria sp. (assembly GCF_046540515.1). GTDB lineage: Bacteria > Pseudomonadota > Gammaproteobacteria > Halothiobacillales > Halothiobacillaceae > Guyparkeria. Next base: position 2,230 of record NZ_JBKHFB010000033.1, on the reverse strand, counting down.
GCCTCGACCCACTGGTCGAGCAGGGCGCGCAGCGCGTTGATGTCGTCGACGGCCGGGTGACGCGTCATGCCACGGCCTCCCGGTCGCCGGTGAACAGCGCGTCGAGCGCCTCGATCAGGGCCCGATCCGGGCGACAGGTATAGACGCCGGCGTTGTCGGGCCCGTCGGTGGCCGGCGCGATGCCGCGCAGGAACACGTAGGCCGCCCCACCGATGTGGCGGTCGTAGTCGTAGCCCGGCAGCCGGTCGGCCAGGTGGCGATGCAGGGCCACCAGGTAGAGGACGAACTGCAGGTCGTAGCGCGAATCGAGCATGGCGCGTTCCAGGGCCTCGGGGGTGTAGGCGTTTGCATCCGGGCCCAGCCAGTTGGATTTCCAGTCGATCAGGTAGTAGCGCCCCTCGTGCTCGACGGTGAGGTCGATAAAGCCCTTGAGCATGCCGTTGATCGTCGGCGCGGAGAGGGGCGGGCGCTCGCGGCCCGGAGCGACGTGACCGCAGACCAGGTGATCGAGCCGGGCGAGATCCGCGTGCTCGACGGCGAACCAGAATTCCATCTCCGCCTGGTAGCGGTCTTGTTCGGCCAGTGCCAGCGTCTCGCCGCCGGGCATTCGCCAGCGGGTGGCGAGCAGGGTCTCGAGCGCGTCGACCACTACCCCGACCTGGCTCTCGTCGAGGGGCCGAAGACCGGGATGGGCGCTTCGCTCCAGCAACTGGTGCAGCCGGTCGGGTCGTTCGGCGTACGCCGCGAAGCCCTCGAGGGCGACGGCCTCGATCAGGTCGTGAAGCAGCGTGCCGATCTGCGCGCCGCGCGGCAGCTCGTGGATTCCGGCGGGCAGCGCCTGCGCCGATTGGTCGTCCGCGGTGCCGGTGATCGTGGTATCCCGATCCGCAACCGGGGCAGGCAGCTCGGCTCCCCGCGTGGCGGCCAGGGAATCCTCGAGACGCGACTCTTCGCGTGCACCGTCCGGGGCCGGCAGGGGCACGGAATGACCCACCGAGGCGGTGAGCGCGGAGAAACTCGAGATCCACCAGGGCTCGAAGGCCGCGAAGACCGGCTCGCGCGGTGCGTGCAGGGCCGGTTCGGGCGGCGGGGTGAACCGGTCGACCGCCGGATCGCGGGCCGCGGGCAGATCGACGATCTCGATCGCCGGGTGCTCGGCCCACACGGCGAGCTTTTCCAGATAGGCCGGCCGTTCGCAGGTCTGGCCGGGCTCGAAGCCGAGGAACTGGCCGAAGGCGGACTTGGCGGGATTGAACGCCTTGGTATTGCCGATCTTGACCGGTCCGGCGCCGAGGACGCAGGCGTATTCCGCCCGCGTCATGGCCACGTAGAGCAGGCGGATGGACTCGGCGATCGCGTCCCGTTCGGCGGCCGCCTTTGCCTCCTTGTCCGGCGCAACCTCCCAGACGGTGCCGTTCTCGCGGTGCCGGCGGGTGGGCGAGCCGCCACGTTGGGGGTCGCTGCCGAGCAAGGCGATGAACGGCAGGAAGACCACCGGGTACTGCAGCCCCTTCGAGCCGTGGATGGTGACGATGCGCACCATGGCGCTGTCCTGTTCCAGCCGGATTTCCTGTTCGGCCGCGCCCTCGGTCATCGCCAGATGAAAACGGTGGAGGAGGGCGGCCTCGCCGTCGACGTCCTGGTCGGTCTGCTGCAGCCACTCGGCCAGGTGGAGCAGGTTGGTCAGCCGACGTTCACCGCGCCGATTCAGGCGCGCATCGTTCTCCAGCAGACGGGCGGGGATACCGAAATGGTGCATCAGGCCCATGATGGCGGCGAGCACGCCCTGCGACTGCCAGATCCGGTGCCACTCGTGGAAGCGCTGGCAGATGGCATCGAACCGGCCCTCGTCGCGCAGGCGGGTTTCCAGTTCCTCGAGGGGCAGGGCCATGCTGGCGGTGGCCATCGCCTGGCGAATCCGGTCGCTGCGGGCCGGTTCGGCCAGCGCCTCGAGCCAGACCAGCATGTCGGCCGCCTCGGTCGAGTCGAACACGGACGACCGCTCGGAGAGGAACACCGCCGGAACGCCGAAATCCGCAAGCATCCGCCGCATCATCCGGCCTTCGTCCTGTTTGCGTACCAGCACGGCGATGTCGCGCGGCTCGATGCCACGGCGCGGGCCGTCTCCGGCCTGGAAACCGCATTGACCGGCCTGGCCGCGGTCTAGCATCGCGGCGATCTCGCCGGCCGTGCGCCGGGCGAGTTCCTCGCGGAATACCCCGCTGGTCCA
>NZ_JBKHFB010000032.1:0-17351 GCF_046540515.1 Guyparkeria sp. | reverse complement strand
GTCAAGCTCGATGCGATTCGGCGGACCCAGGCGGTGATCGAGCTGGACGCCGAGGGTGCGCCGCTGTCCTGCAACGAGCAATTGATCGACTGGCTGGGCGTCAGGAGCGAAGCCGATGCGCTCGAGCGTGTCCAGGTTCGTCAACGGGTGCCTGACAAGGAGTGGAAGAAGCTCTCGACCCGTTCATCGGTGAGCACGAGATTGAGTGTGCCCCGGCCGGACGGCGAGAAACTCGACCTCGAGGTGATGCTCAATCCGGTGGTCGACGAGAGTGGCAAGCTGGTGAAGTTGATCGCCTACGGTACTGACGTATCGGAGCGCAACCGCATGGTGCAGCACACCCGGTCGGCGCTCGAGGGGGTGCTCGACCGGATCGGCAGTATCGTGACCTCGATCGACGGCATCGCCGATCAGACCAATCTGCTTTCCCTCAATGCCGCGATCGAGGCGGCGCGGGCCGGAGAGCATGGTCGCGGCTTTGCGGTGGTCGCGGAGGAGGTCAGGGCGCTGGCGAAGCGCTCGTCGGTCTCGGTAGGCGAGATCGGTGAGTTGCTCGAGCAGACGCGCCACACCGCCGAAGAGTTGTCGGACTGGATCGGCGGCTCGCGCGAGGGGGCGCAGAATGGCCCGGGTGGGCAGGGGAGACGCGAAAAGCGGTATCGATCTGCCGGTGATCCGCGCGTCACGGGTTCGGAAACGAAGGCGGTCACGAAAAAGGCCTCCTGACGGAGGTCGAACGCATGCCCGCACCATGTTCGAGGCACGGTGGTCCGGTCCCGGGAGGCGGTGCCTGCGCAGGCGGGCGCGCGAGGCTTACACTCTCGGGATGATTCCCTTCTCCGTTCTTGACCTGGCGCCAATCACCGAAGGCTCGGATGCCGCCACGGCATTGGCCAACAGCGTCGATCTCGCCCGGCACGCCGAAGCGCTCGGGTATCGTCGCTACTGGCTCGCCGAGCACCACAACATGCCCGGAATCGCCAGCGCGGCCACCGCCGTGGTCATCGGCCAGGTGGCCGCGGCCACACAACGGATTCGGGTGGGCGCCGGCGGCATCATGCTGCCCAACCATTCCCCGCTGGTGGTGGCCGAACAGTTCGGCACGCTCGCGACCCTGTTCCCGGGGCGGATCGACCTGGGACTGGGCCGGGCGCCCGGCACCGACCAGACCACGGCACGTGCGTTACGTCGGGAAGCCAACGAGCCGCATCGATTCCCGGAAGACGTGGCCGAGGTGCTGGCCCTGCTCGACGACCCCGAGCCCGGTCAGGCCGTGCGCGCGATCCCCGGGGTGGGCACGCGGGTGCCGGTGTGGATCCTCGGTTCCAGCCGCTTCGGCGCCCGATTGGCCGCCGCGCTGGGCCTGCCGTTCGCGTTTGCCTCGCACTTCGCCCCCGGCGAGCTGATGGCCGCGCTGGCCGACTACCGCGAGCAGTTCCGCCCGTCACGTTTCCTCGACCAGCCCCACGCGATGCTGGGTTTCAATGCCTATGTTGCTGACTCCGACGAGGAGGCGCGGTTTCATGCCAGTTCCATGGAGCAGGCCTTCGTCGCCCTGCGCCAGGGTCGTCCCGGCCCGATCCCGCCGCCGGTGGCCGGCTACCGCGAGAGGGCCTCACGCTTCGAGCGGGCGGTGGTCGAACAGACCATGGTCTGCTCGGCGATCGGCTCGCCCGAGACCGTCGAAGGGGAGATCGAGGCGTTTCTCGAACGCACCGCTGCCGACGAGCTGATCGTGACCAATTCGGGCTTCGATCATGCCGCCCGCTGTCGTTCCTACGAACTGCTCGCCGGGGTGCGCAATCGCCTTGCCAACCGCAGGGGGGCCTCGTGATCCGAGGCGTAACGATACTGGCAGCGGTGGGCCTGGACGCGAGGAGTCGGCGGGGCGTCCCGACCCCGGGAACCGGTTCGCCGTGACCGGGCGCAAGCGTGTCTTCGTCGCCCTGTGGCCGGATGAGGAGATCCGGGCGTCCCTGCATCGTCTTGTGCGCGGGCTCGATGTCGGCGGTCGGGCGGTGCCCCGGGAACACCTGCACCTGACGCTCGCCTTTCCCGGCACCATCGAGGCACACGCGGCCGATTGCCTGGCCGAACGGGTGGCCAGCCTGCGTGTCGGTCCGATACCGATCCTGCTCGACCGACTGGGCCATTTCCCCGGCGCGCGGGTCGCGTGGGTGGGCCCGTCGCACGTCCCTCCGGCCCTGGCGCGGCTGGCGGCCGAAGCACGCGGGCTGTGCCTATCCTGCGGGGCGCCGAGCGACGATCGGCCGTTCGTCCCGCACGTCACCCTGCGACGCTTCGCCCGACCGCCGGTCGCCCCGACCCCGGAGACGCCGATCCACTGGTTCGCCGATACCGCGGTGCTGGTCGAATCCGGCCGTGACGGGCACCCCGGTCCGTATCGACTGCTCGCCCGGTCGCACTAGGCGGTTCGAGCAGACCGTTCTTATAGCAGCCACTCGATCGGCATCAGAGAAAAGAGCCAGGTCATCCCGCGCTTGATCAGTCCGGCGCCGGGCTCCCGGTCGTGTTGGATGATGCCGGCGCCGGTGTGCTCCAGCCAGCGGATCTCGCCGTCGTCGAGTACCAGCCGGTAGGCGCTGGTGGGCACGTGCATCTCGAAGGTGTGGCTGATGGCACGGGCCAGCTCCGGGCTGTCGATGACGAACCCGAGTTCGGTATTGAACAGCACCGAGCGCGGATCGACGTTGTAGGAGCCGATGAATAGCTGGCAGTCGTCGACCACCACCGCCTTGGCGTGCAGGGTGGTCGCCGGGCTGCCGAACAGCCCGACGCCGTTGGGGCGAAGGTCGCCCGCGCCGAGACGTCGCATTTCGTAAAGCTCGACACCCGCCTCGAGCAGCGGCCGCCGATAGCGGGCGTAGCCGCTGTGCGCTGGTGGCATGTCGGTGGCATCGAGCGAGTTGGTCAACACCCGCACGCGCACGCCGCGGCGGGCCAGCGTTGCCAGGTCATCGGTCAGCGTCGGAGTGGGGATGAAGAACGAGGAGATGATGTCGATCGAGCGAATCGGCGTGTGCAACTCGTCGCGCAGTGAGTAGGTGAGCAGGTCTTGGGGGTCGTGTTGGCCCAGTCCCTTGGCCGGTGGGTCGATCATCAGCCGGGCGGGCGCCCATTCCAATTCCAGTTCGGCGTCGAGCAGTCGGCCGACGACATGGTTCTCGCGCACGGCCGCCATCAGGTTGCCGACCTCTGGATCACGCGCGATCGTGTCGGCCTCGATCTCGAGGGCCTCCAGCGTGTCGTCAGCCGTCTCGTCATCCGGTGCCGGCAGGATGCGGTCGACCGGGTAGGCCGAATCGCTCTGCCAGTAGCGGTCGAAACCGCGAGAGACCTCGTCGACCATCGGCCCGACGGCAAGGACGTCGAGGTCGGAGAACAGGAAGCCCTCGTTGGTGACGAAATAGCTGTCGCCGAGGTTGCGTCCGCCACTGATCAGCGCCCGGTTGTCGGCGATGATCGCCTTGTTGTGCATGCGGCGGTTGGCGCGATCGAAGTCGACGAGAAACCCGAGCCAGCGGGCATCGCGCGTCATGAACGGGTTGAACAGTCGCACGGCGATGTTGGGGTGGGTGTGCAGGGCGGCAAGCTGGTCGTCGAGCTGGCGCGTGCCCTGGTCGTCGAGCAGCAGCCGCACCCGTACGCCGCGGTTGGCCGCATCCATGACTTCGCGCAGCAATAGAGTGCCGGAACGGTCGGCGTACCAGATGTAGTACTGCAGGTCGAGGCTGCGCTGGGTGGTGCGCGCGAGGTGGGTCCAGGCGGCGAAGGTCATCTCCGGGTCGGAGAGCAGGTAGAAGCCGGTCCGGCCGGGGTGGCCGGCCGTCTGCGGGGCCAGCGCATCGCCCAGCGTGGTGGCGCGTGTTTCGGCCGGGGGGAGGGAATTGCTCAGCTGCCGTCCCTCCAGCGGCGGGAGGGCGCAGCCGCCGAGCATCAGGGCGACCCCGATGACGAGGCCCATCCGGGGCGTAGGCGCCTGCCTCAGCCAATGCGTGACCACTCGCCTGAGCAATCGCGATTCCTCCCTGGTTGGTCCTTGGGCTCGGTCCGGGCGATGATTTCACGAATGACCTCCGCCTGTCATGCGAAGTGTTCGGCGCGTGGTGGTAGCGCCAAGTGCGGGCAAACCCGCGCGCCCTTCTCGGTCGGGCCGTCAAGGACCCATTTTCCGGCGTCGCGAGGCTCGTCCATGGATCTCACCCTTCGGGCCGGGGAAGCCGGCCGAATCGGCAGCCAGTCGATTCGGCTCCGTCCCTGTATTGGGAGTCACCCTTCCGCGGCGGCCCCATGCCCTGCATCTGTTCGGCTCAATGTGCGCTTCAGCGGTATCGGATTCTTGTCGACCTTCCCTTGTCATCCGGCTGCGTTGCTCATCCGGCTGCGCGTTGCCTTCCAATGTGTGCATTGGTGCCGACCCGCTGGCACAATCGCGTCCCCTCAGCGATCAGTTTCACTGAGCGCACCGTTCGACGGTTCGGTAAATCAGGGCCTCGGCCTAAAGATTCGTGCAGCGGGCCCGATAACCCCCAAGCGTCTGTTCGGATGTCATGCCGGCGGTGGGCCCGTCGCTTTTCGAACCCTCGTTCTCTTCGACTCATTGCCCAAATGGCCATCGACTCATGCGCAAGAACCTGCCCGTCACCGATATCGAACACACCTTTGCCCCCGGAGAGCGCCTGGTTTCGACCACCGATCTTGAGGGGCGAATCACCTACTGCAACGACGCGTTTGTCGCCATCAGCGGCTATTCGAGAGACGAGCTGATCGGCGAGCTGCACAACATCGTGCGGCATCCGGACATGCCCGCGTTGGCCTTCCAGGTGATGTGGCAACATCTCAAGGCCGGCCAGCCGTGGATGGGGCTGGTCAAGAACCGTTGCAAGAACGGCGACTACTACTGGGTCGACGCCTACGTCACGCCGATCACCGAGCATGGCGAGGTGATCGGATACGAGTCGGTGCGGTCCTGTCCCTCGCGCGAGGATGTCCGGCGGGCCGAGCGCCTGTACCGCCACATCAACCGGCACGGTTACCGTGCACGTCGCTTTCGCCTGCATGCCCAGGATGCGATTGGCCTGGTGGGGTTGGTCGGTTCGGCGGGACTCTGGCTGGCGGGATTCGGATCTCCGGCCCTGCTGGCCCTGGCCGTGACCGGCGTGGCATTCGGGTTGCTGGAGCGCATGCAGCAAAAGGGCCTGATCTCGACGTTGAACCGGCAGATGCCGCAGGCTTTCAGTCATCCGTTGGCAGTCGATTCCTATACCGACGAGGCCGGGATGCTCGGCCGCTTGCTGGTGGCGATCAAGAGTGAGCACGCCCGCATGATCACGGTACTCACCCGCATCGAGGACGCCTCCGACCAGGTCAGCCGCCAGTCCTCGGTCAGTCTGGAACTCTCGACCCGGGCCAAGGACGAGATCGCGCGCCAGCAGGCGGAGACCGAGCAGGTCGCCTCCGCCATGCACGAGATGTCGACCACCATCAACGACGTCTCCGAACACGTCCAGCGGACCGCCGACGAGGCGACCCGCTCGCAGGAGCTGGTCGAGGAGGGGCGCGGGCTGTCCACTCGGACCCGCGAATCGATCGTCGACCTCCAGGAGACGGTCAACGCCATCGGCGAATCGGTCGAGGGGGTCTCCAACCAGACCGGCGCGATCGCCAGTGCCGCCGGGATCATCGATCAGATCGCCCAGCAGACCAACCTGCTGGCACTGAATGCCGCCATCGAGGCGGCGCGCGCCGGGGAGCACGGCCGGGGCTTTTCGGTGGTTGCCGAGGAGGTGCGTGATCTTGCCAGTCGCACCCAGGAATCCACGCGCGACATCCACGAGATCATCGCCACGCTTACCCAACAGGCGGAGAAATCCGTGGCCGTGGCTCGACGGGGGCGCGAGGCGGCGACGGCCGGGGTAGAGCGGGTGCGCGAGTCCGAGGAGATGCTCAACGGCGTGGCCGAGGCGGTCGCGCAGATCCGCGACATGGCCACCTCCATGGCCGCGGCGGTCGAGGAGCAGGCGACCGTTTCCGGCGAGATCGATCGCCAGGTACACAATATCTCCGATCTGGCGAATTCCAGCCTCGACCAGTCGGCCGCCGCCGAGGACAAGATCCACGACCTCGAACACATCGCCGCCGCCCTCCACGAGCTGGTCACCCGCTTCAAGCGACATTGATACCTGGCATGCCCAGGTCTCCTGCCGGAGGGACGCGGTCGGCCCCATCGGTTGGGTCCTGCCTGCCAACTGTCGATTCGTGAACTAGACTCAACTCCACCTATCCCATGAACAGGCACGTGTTTCTGGTTGAAATGCAGCCGTTCATCCGACCAGGAGGTGGTTAATGACTCAGGCAGAGATCGTCAGCGAACGTTATCCCCACAAGGTCAGCGCGGTGTTTCACGATGCCCGTCGTGCCCGCGATGCGGCCAGCGCACTGGCTGCGAAGGCCGGTTTGTCCTCGGATCAGATCGAGCTGGTCGAGCCGCACGATCCGAAAGTCGCTAAAAAGGTAGAGCCCGAATCCGGGCGTATCTTCCAAACCATCCTGCGTTCGCATCTTTGGCTCGGGATTGCCGGGCTGGTCGCCGGTCTGGTTCTGGCGGGGATTCTTGTCGCCATGGGTCTCGATTTCGCGCAGACCCGCCCCATGTGGGTGTTTATCCTGGCGGGCGCCTTCGGTGCCGTCGGGGGCATGCTGCTGGCGGGTCTGGTATCGGTTCGTCCCGATCACGAGCCGGGGATCGTCAAGGCCGAAGAGGCGAGTGAAGAAGGTGAATGGACGGTGGTGGCCCATGCGCGCGACGAGGACGAGAAGCAACGCGCCGACGAACTGCTCGAGCACTACTCGAGGGACGTCACCGATTCCCTCTGAGCCGGTGATCAATCGACCCCGGCATTGATCCTGCCCCCGGCCCGAGGCTGGCCGGGTGTGCATGAACCGGGATTGCCCGTCGGCCAGTCGCCCTCGCGAAGGCATGGGCAAGGAGTCCTCGGATGCCGTTTGATATCGACTGGGTCTCGGTCTACTCGAACCTCATCTACCTGGCCGCGGCCTACGTGCTGGCCCTGCCGGTGGCCCTGGAACGCGAGGCGAATTCGCGCTCGGCCGGGCTGCGCACCTTCCCGCTCGTGGCGGTCGCCACTTGCGCCTATATGCTGCTCGGTATCAACGTGCTCGATTCCAGCGATGCCGAGTCACGGGTGTTTCAGGGGATCATCACCGGGATCGGTTTTGTCGGTGGCGGTGCGATCCTGAAAAGCCACGATCACACCATCGGTACGGCAACCGCCGCGAGTCTCTGGACGACGGGCGCGATCGGGGTGGCAGTAGCGTGGAATCATTTCGAGATCGCCTTGCTGCTCTCGATCGTGACTTTCGCCAGCCTGCGCCTGCTGTGGCCGGCCAAACAGGTGCTCAATGGTCATCATGAGCAGTCGGATGAGGAAGAGGCGACGTCACGGTCCAGCCGGGACAAGGACGGGTAGCGCACCGGCCCGCGATGGGCCGAGGCGGCGGCGCGGGTCTCGATCTCCTCGAGGTCTTGCCGCTATACCGACACGAAAGAAGGCCACCGACGCATCGGTGGCCTTTCTCGTGGTGGGGTGGCCCAGTAGTGCCCCTGTCTTGCCAGGCCCGGTGGGCACAAGTGGTCAGTGAAGGGCCGTGCTTTTCGCGCCGAGGTTCCTTAGTCGGACTCGCCGTTGGCTTCCGCCTCCTTGGCCTCCGGGCCGACGATCACCACGACGCGCCTTTCCGGATCCACGTGCTGGTCGAACGCCTGCCGAATGTCACCGTCATCCACCGCTTCGACACGGTCGGTGTAGTCATCGAAGTAGTCGAGTGGCAGGTCGAGGAAGGACAGTGCACCGATCTGCTCGGTGATCTTGGAGTTGCTGTTCAGGCGCATGGGAAAGCCGCCGACGATATTGGCCTGACTGTCGGCCAGTTCCTCGTCGGTCGGGCCGTTCTCGATGAACCCCGACAGTTCCTCGGTCATCAGCGACAGGGCGGTGTCCACCTGGTCGTTGCGGGTCTGGATGCCCATCACCAGCCGGCCGCCGGCACGCAGCGGCATCAGGTAGCTGTAGGTGCTGTAGGCCAGGCCGCGCTTCTCGCGCAACTCCGACATCAGCCGAGAGGCAAAGCCGCTGCCGCCGAGGACGTGGTTGCCGACGTACAGGGGCAGGTAGTCCTCGTGCTTGCGCGGGATGCCGTCGAGGGCGATCAGCACGGTCGACTGCTCGGATGGGAAATCGATGCGCCGGGTTTCGGATTCGTTCAGCGGCGGCACCTCGGGCAGGGCAGGCGGCGCCGAGCCGGTGGGCAGTGCGGCGGTCAGGGTGTCGGCCAGTCGTTCGGCGGCCTGCCGGTCGAGGTCGCCGACGATGACGACGGTGGCGTTGTCCGCCACGAAGTGCCGATCATGGAAGGCGCGGACGTCGTCCGGCTCGATCGCCTCGACCGATTCGCGGGTGCCCTGGGTGGGATGGGCGTAGGGGTGATCGCCGAAGGCGGCCTTGCGCAGCGCGTCGCTGGCAACCGCCTGCGCGGATTGCTGGCGGGACTGGATGGCGCGCAGCTGGCGCTTGCGTTCGCGCTGGATGTCGCCGTCGCGGAAGGCCGGGTGGGCGACGACCTCGGCCATCAGCTCGACGGCCGGCCACAGCCAGTCGTCCTCGGTGAGGCTGCGCAGGCGCACGGCGGTCGATTCGAGATTGGCGCTGGCGGAGAATTCGGCGCCGACCCGGGCGAAGCCGTCGGCGATCGCCTTGGCGTCGCGCTCGGTGGTGCCTTCCTCGAGCAACGACGCCGTCAGGCTGGCGGTGCCGCCCTTGCCCTCGGGGTCGCGCGCGCTGCCGGCATCGAAGATCACCCGTGCATCGACCATCGGCAGGCTGTCGGTGGCGTAGAACAGCACATTGGCGCCGTTGTCTGTCTGCCAGGTCTCGACCGGCAGGACCGACTCGGCGCGCGGCGCGCTCGAGATCAGCAGGGCGCCGGCGGCGAGGATCAGCGGCCAAAGGCGGTTGTGGGCATCAGTGAACACGTTCCATACCTCCGGTCGGGCTGGGCAGGGCGGGCGAATCATCGTCTTTCGGCTCGAGGGTGGCGATCGTCAGGCCGTCGTCGCGGAAATACTCGCGGGCAACGGTGCGTACGTCCTCGGCGGTGACCGCACGCACGCCCTCGACGAACCGGTCGGCCAGTCGATAGTCGAGTCCGATCGTCTCGTAGACGCCGAGCTTCATGCCCTGGTAGAACAGCGAGTCGCGCTGATAGACGTCGGAGGCCGCCACCTGGGCCTTGATGCGGTCTAGCTCGTCCTCGTCGACCGGCTCTTCCTTCAATCGCTCGATCTGCTCGAGCAGCAGCGCCTCGACGGCGTCGAGCGACTGGTCATCGCGGGGGACGGCATTGACGGTGAACAGGGTGGTCTCGCGGGCGTTGAGGTTGTAGCCCGCGTCGGCGGAGGAGAGCTTGCCGGCGCGCACCAGTTCGTTGTGCAGGCGCGCCCCGGAATCCCCGGCCAGGATCCCGGCGATCACCGCCAGGGTGTAGGCGGTGCGCGAGTCCTCTGCGGTGACCAGCGAGGGTGCCTTGTAGCCCATGCTCAGGCGCGGCAGCTTGGCGGGGATGACCAGGTTCGCGCGCTTGAGGCCGTGTTGTTCCATTTCCTCGCGCGGCTTGGCCGGTGCCAGGTCGCGCCGTTCCACTGCCCCGTAGTGACGGTCGGCCAGCTTGAACACCGTCTCGGGCTCCACGTCGCCGACCACGATCAGCGTGGCGTTGTTGGGTGCGTAGTGCGACTGATACCAGTGCTCCAGGTCCTCGACCGTGTAGGCGTCGATATCGGTCTTCCAGCCGATGATCGGATGGTGGTAGCCGCTGCTGGTGAAGGCCGTCGCGTAAAGCAGCTGGCTGAGGCGGGCATTGGGGTTGTCGCGCATTCGCGAGCGCCATTCTTCCTTGACCACCTCCTTCTCGCGGGAGAACTCCTCGGGGTCGATGCGCAGATTGGCCATCCGGTCGGCCTCCCAGCGCATCATGGTCTCCAGTTCGTCGGCGGCGAGTGTCTGGAAATAGGCGGTGAAATCGCGGCCGGTGAAGGCGTTCTCCTCGCCGCCGAGCCGCGCGACGATGTCGGAGAATTCGCCGGGGCCGAGGTTCTCGGTGCCCTTGAACATCATGTGCTCGAACATGTGGGCGATGCCCGTGATCCCGCCCGGCTCGTCGACCGATCCGACCTTGTACCAGATCTGATGGGTGACGACCGGGGCGCGGTCGTCGGGCAGCACGAGCACCTTGAGACCGTTATCGAGGGTGGTTTCTACCACCTCGGCGGCGCCGGCGCGCGCGGCCAGTCCGGCGAGCAGGAGCGGGGTGGCGAGGAACAGGAGGAGTCGTTTTCGTCGGGTGCGCATGCGTCTTGAACTACCTGTACGTTTGGCCGTGGGGTCGGGTCGCCGTAGCGCGCGGCAACGCGCTATGACAGCGATCGGAGCCGATGGTTCCGGCCACTACCCGTCCTCGGGTCATGCCCGGTATCCGGGACAAGCCGGGGCGGATCAGGATAGCCGGTCCTGAGGAGGATTTCCTGGCCCGCCCTGCAACGAAAAAAATCCGGCCAGCGGCCGGATCGGGTAATGCGAGGTGAGAGATGAATCACCGAAGATCAGGCGTTGACCACGCGCTGCGGTCCGGTTCGTGGCACCGCGTCGATGGCCGGGGGCGTCCCGTCGTCGGATTTCTCCGCGTAGGGGGTGCCCGGGCCGTTGACCAGGAAATCCATCAGGTGGTTGCGGAACGGGTAGTAGTGCCCGTCGTGGTGCATCTCCTGGCGCGAGCGCGGCTTGGTCAGCGGGTTGTAGGCGCACTCGGCGACCTCGGCGAACGGCCCGTTGGTCATCAGCAGGATCTTGTCGGCCAGCAGGATCGCCTCGTCGACGTCGTGGGTGATCATGAACACCGTCTGACCGGTGGCCTGGCAGATCGAGAGCAACTCGTCCTGGATGACGCCGCGGGTCAGGGCGTCGAGCGCACCGAACGGCTCGTCCATGAGCAGCATCTTCGGCTCGATGGCGAACGCCCGGGCGATGCCGACGCGCTGGCGCATGCCGCCTGAGAGCTGGTGGGGCTTCTTGTCGATCGCGTGATCGAGGCCGACCATCCCGACGTACTTCTCCACCTGGGCGTTGATCTCGGCCTTGGAATGCTGCTTGAAGCGCGATCTGACCGCGAAGGCGACATTCTCACGCACCGTCAGCCACGGCATCAGCGCGTGGCCCTGGAAGACCACGCCGCGGTCGAGACCGGGGCCGGTGACTTCCTTGTTTTCCATGAACACGTAGCCGTCGGTGGCCTTGTCCAGTCCGGCGAGGATGTTGAGGATGGTCGACTTGCCGCAGCCGGAGTGGCCGATCAGGCAGACGAACTCGCCCTTCTCGATCTCGAAGTCGAGGTTCTGGAACACGGTGACGGGTTCCTGCCCGGCCGGGGAGGGGAAGGTCTTCTCGAGACCTTCTACCTGGATGAAGGATGGGGTAGACATTTTCAGACCTCCTTATAGCTGACGGCACGGCCGAGCAGACCGAAGATGGCGTCGAGGATCATGCCGACCACGCCGATCAGCAGGATGGCGAAGATCACGTTGGCAAGATCGAGGTTGTTCCACTCGTTCCAGATGAAGTAGCCGATGCCGGTGCCGCCGACGAGCATTTCCGCGGCGACGATCACCAGCCAGGCGATGCCCATCGAGATGCGCATGCCGGTGAGGATGGTGGGAGCCGCGGCCGGCAGGATCACCTTGAACGCCTTCTTGATCGGACCGACCTCGAGCGTCTTGGCCACGGCGAGCCAGTCGTCACGCACGGAGGCGACCCCGTAGGCGGTGTTCACCATCATCGGCCAGATCGAGCAGATGAAGATCACGAAGATCGACGAGACCGAGGCATCCTGGATGATGTAGAGCGCCAGCGGCATCCAGGCGAGCGGCGAGATGGGCTTGAGGATCTGGATATACGGGTCCAGCGCCTTGTGCATCAACGGCGACATCCCGATCAGAAAGCCCAACGGCACCGCGACCAGCGCGGCCAGCGCGAAGCCGGCGAGCACCCGCCAGAGCGAATGGGCCAGCTGGATGCCGATGCCGCTGCTCGAGCCATCGATCTCGAACGGGTCGGACAGGTGCATCGCGATGGCCGCGCCGATGTCGCCCGGTGTGGGCATGTCGGACTCCTGGACCGTGTCCAGTCCCATCATCTTCGCGTACTCGGGATCCATGTCGCCGAGATCGACCTGGGTGGGCAGGGTCGCCCCCCACCACGCGCCGACGAAGGCGAGCAGCAGGAGAATCGAGATGATCCCGGCCCGCAAGCTGAGTGACTGGCTCATGACTTAGGCCCTCCCGATCTCGAATGATTCGAGGTATTCCTGCGGCTTCGCCGGATCGAATTCCTTGCCCATGATCATGTGCTTCTTGCTGTTGATCTCCGGTGCCGGCAGGCCCATCTCGGCGAGACGCTTGCGCGCATCGGTGGCGCGGAAGATCTCCTCGGCGATGTCGGCGTAGTCGATCTCGTCCTCGATGTAGCCCCAGCGCTTCATCTGGGTGAGGATCCAGACGCCCATCGACTCCCAGGGGAACGGGTCGAAGTCGGCGCGCTCGGGTTCCTCGATGATGTTGCCAAGCCCGTCGGCGTAACGGCCGGTCATCACCTGGTCGAGCACGATCTTCGGCTGGTTGAGGTAGTTCTTCGGCGCGATCGCCTCGATGATCTCCGGGCGGTTTTCCTTCTTGTGCGCGTAGACGGTGGCGCTGGCGATGGCACGGAACAGCGCGGAGAACGTGTTCGGATTCTCCTCGACGAAGGTCTTCGTCGCGCCGAAGGCACAGCAGGGATGGCCGTCCCAGAGGTCCTTGGAGAGTACGTGGATGAAGCCTGCACCCTCGTAGACCGCGCGCTGGTTGAACGGCTCGGGACCGAGGAAGCCGTCGATGTTGCCGGCCTTGAGGTTGGCGACCATCTCCGGCGGGGCGATTACCTTGAGCTTGACGTCGCGGTCCGGGTCGACACCGTGCTCGGCGAGGTAGTAGCGCAACAGCAGATTGTGCATGGAGTGGTCGTAGGGAATCCCGAAGGTCATGCCCTTCCAGTTCTTCGGTTCGCGATTCTCCTTGTGCTTGTTGTGCATCGTGATCGCCTGGCCATTGATGTTCTGGATGGTGGCGACGTAGGTGTCCTGCTTGCGCGCGCCGATCCCGAGCGAGGCGGAGACCGGCATGGGCGAGAGCATGTGCGAGGCGTCGAGCTGGCCGTTTCTGACGTTGTCACGGATCAATGCCCAGCCGGCGGTCTTGATGACCTCGACGTCGAGGCCCTCGCGCTCGTAGAAGCCCATCGGGTGGGCCATGATGATCGGCGTGGCGCAGGTGATAGGGATGAAGCCGACCTTGAGTTTCTTCTTCTCCAGCGGACCGACCGGGTCGGCGGCGACCGCCTTGGCGGCGGCCATCGGGAAGAAGGTGGAGACGGCGGCCATGGCCGTGCTCACGCCGACCGCCTTGATGAAGTTGCGGCGGGTCCGGTCTTCCGGGAAGAGCGAGCGCATGACTGCGGACTCGACCGCGCGGTCGAGGGCCGCCTCGTCGTCCGTCGGGTTCGGGCTGGCGGCCAGGGCGGCGTTGTGGTCGGCCTGACTGGCGTGCTTGCCGCAGCTGCAGCCGCGGTGCAGTGACTTGTCGGGATCGAACGGGTTGTCGAATGTGGACATGGTTTCGCTCTCGGGTCGGTGAGTGACGCCTTCGAGATTGCAGATGCCGTGCCACACCGCCCGTTTGCGTCAGATCAGCGCTTTTTGGCAGAAAATGGCGCCTGTTCGCACCACGAAAGAGCGCTCATCCGCTGACTGTCCCGTTATTGGTGCGTTGTCAGGGACCTGATTGCCGCGCAATGCCCGTCAATGGCGGACAAAGTCATGGGCCTGCTTCTTGCAGCTTCGGGAATGTCATCCATTTGTCCGGAGTGCTCCCATGAGCGAGATGTCTGCCAACCCCTCCGAGATCAGCCGGTCCCGGGCAATCAAGTCGTCTGCCCGCGCCGACAGCGCCGATGCCGAGCTGCTGGTGGTCCACGAGGCGACCCAGTGGCTTTCCCACATGAATGACCCGGATACCGTCATCGGCCGGATGCTGCGCCTGCTCTCGCAGATCACGGGGCTGAATCGCGGCCGGGTGGTGCTGCCGGACGCCAGCGGCGAGTTCATGGACATTCGCTATGCCTACGGTCTTTCATCCCACGAGCGCGCGCGGGGACGCTACCGGGTGGGCGAGGGGGTGACCGGGCGGGTGATGCGCACCGGGCAGGTGGCGGTGGTCCAGGACATCGACGCCGAGCCCGTCTATCTCACGCGGGCGGTGGATCGCGACACCCTGCCCGACGAGATGGTCGCCTTCCTGGCCGTACCCATACTCAACGAGGACCAGCCGATGGGAGTGCTCGGCGCGCACCGCATCCGCGAGCGCCACCGGCCACTCGATCGGGATATCACCTTGATGCGCATCATGGCCGCATTGATCGCCCGGGTGCTCAAGGTCGACGACCTGATCCGCGAGCAGACTGCTGCGCTCACCCAGGAGAACGAATCGCTGCGCGAGGCCTTGTCGAGCAACCAGGAAGGCCGCCACGGCATCCTCGGCGAGAGCCCGGCCCTGCGCCAGGCAGTGCGCCAGACCCTGCACGTCTCGCCCACCCAGGCCACCGTGCTCTTGAACGGCGAGTCCGGCACCGGCAAGGAACGCTTCGCGCGGATGGTCCACCTGACCAGCCCGCGCTGCGACGGGCCGTTCATCGCCATCAACTGCGCGGCGATTCCCGACGCCCTGCTGGAATCCGAACTGTTCGGTCACGAGAAGGGGGCCTTCACCGGTGCGGTCTCGGCCAAGAAGGGCAGCGTCGAGCTGGCCTCGGGGGGCACGCTGTTTCTCGACGAGATCGGCGATCTGGCCTTCGATCTGCAATCCAAGCTGCTGCACGTGCTCGAGCGGCAGACAATCCATCGGGTCGGGGGCACCAAGGACGTGCCGGTGGACGTGCGCATCATCGCCGCGACCCACAAGAACCTGCAGGAGGCGGTCA
This sequence comes from Guyparkeria sp., assembly GCF_046540515.1. Classification (GTDB taxonomy): domain Bacteria; phylum Pseudomonadota; class Gammaproteobacteria; order Halothiobacillales; family Halothiobacillaceae; genus Guyparkeria. The sequence goes on along the minus strand of NZ_JBKHFB010000032.1, from coordinate 2,190 downwards.
ACCAGGGGCGTTTTCGCATCGATCTCTTCTACCGGCTGAACGTCTTTCCGATCCACCTGCCGGCCCTGCGCGAGCGTGACGGCGACGTCAAGCTGCTCGCGCGGCACTTCCTGCAGGTGGCCAGCCAGGAGTTCGATCGCAACGCGGCCTTCGAGGCCGGGGTACTCGATCGGCTGGCCGCCTACAACTGGCCGGGCAACATTCGTCAGCTGGAGAACGTGATCAAGCGCGCGGTGCTGGTGGCGCAGAACGGCTGGATCACCGTGGCCGACATCGAGCTGATCCTGACGCACGAGTCGCATGTCACCGACCACCTCGAGGCCGGCGGCACGCCCGCCCCCTCGCGGGGCGTGGCCGAAGCCGGGAGGGGCGGCGGCGAATTCGGGGCAGCCGGGCAGGGAACCGACCGATCTTCACATGCGCCACCCTCGTCCGGCGGGCGCGGCTATCGCTGGGTGCGCGAGGACGAGGCCGATGCCCTGCTCGAGGCGCTCCGCGAGACCGGTGGCAACAAGACTCAAGCGGCAGTGCGACTGGGGATGAGCACTCGCCAGTTTCGCTACCGCTTCGAGAAGCTCGGGTTGCGATCGGAATGAGGCCCCCTTGCCGGATCGATTGCGGCCATCCGAGAGGCAGCAGGCGGGTGTGAACAACCACGGTGCCGGCTACACTGTGGTGGTGTCCGCAACTTGGGGCTCGCTACGGGTTGAACTCTGGAGGTATCGTGATGAAACAGGTTGCTCGATTTGTCACCCCGGCCGTCATTGCCGCGTTCACCATGGGCAGCATGCCGGCGATGGCGGCGCCGTCAGCGGTGGTCGACGGGCTGGTCACCACCCAGCAGGCCGTTGATGCCGATCAGGCCGGCGCCGATCGTGAAAGGATCGCGGAGTTGTTGTCTCGCGACGAGGTTCGTAGCCAGCTGGAGGCGCAGGGCGTGGATCCGGCCGAGGTCGAGCAGCGCGTGGCCGCGCTGTCCGACGAGGAGGTGCGCGAGATGAACGCACGCCTCGACCAGATGCCGGCAGGGGCCAACGCGGTCGTCGGTGCGCTGTTCACGGTGTTTATCGTTCTTCTGGTGACCGACCTGCTCGGCCTGACCGACGTGTTCCCGTTCACTCGCTGACAGGCGGGATAACGCGATCATGCGAAACCGGAGAATCGAAAGCGCCCGCTGGTCGGGCGCTTTGTTGTGTCTGGCGCTGGTTTCCTTGCTGAGCGGGTGTGCCACCACTCCGCCACTGTCCGATCAGACGCGATCGTCCCTCCCGGAGCGCAAGCAGATCGAGGCGGTGCCGTTCCACGCTCAGCGTGATTTCCAGTGCGGGCCCGCCACATTGGCGATGCTGCTGGGGCACGAGGGCAAGTCGATCCGCGTCGACGAGCTGATCCCGCAGGTGTTCCTGCCCGGGCGCGAGGGCAGTGTCCAGCCGGAAATGCTGGCCACGGTCCGCCGCCACGGGCTGATTCCGTACGTGATCCCGGGTCGGCTGGATGCGGTGTTGAGGGAAGTGGCGGCCGGTCGGCCGGTTGGCGTGCTGCAGAACCTGTCCTTGGCATGGTGGCCGATGTGGCACTACGCCGTGGTGATCGGTTACGACCTCGACGACGAACGCCTGCTGCTTCACAGCGGCGAGACGCCGCGCATGGAGGTCTCCATGGCGCGGTTCGATGCCACCTGGGCGCGTTCGGATCGCTGGGCCTTCGTCGCCCTGCCGCCGGGAGACCTGCCGGCCACGCCGGTCGGGCGCGAGACGGCCGCGGCCATTTCGGCATTCGAGTCGGTGCAGGGGGCCGAGGCGGCGCTGCCCGCCTGGCGAGCGCTGGCCGAGCGCAAGCCCGATCTCGCCCTGGCCCAGTTCGGGCTGGGTAATGCGCTGGCCGCCGGCGAAGCGCGCCGCGAGGCGGCACGCGCCTTTCGGCGGGCCGTCGAGGCCGACCCGGACTTTGCGGCGGCGTGGCTCAATCTCGGGCTGATCCAGCGCTCGCTCGGCCGGACCGAACAGGCCCGGGAGGCCCTCCGGCAAGCCGCGTCGATCTCCGGGCCGCTCCAGGAGCGGGCGCAGGAACAGCTCGAGGCGGCCGACCAGGCGCGGTGAATGCCCGCGGGCCGAGTCCTCGGCCCATTCGGACACGGCCCCGGTTCAGTCTGGCTTGCCTGGTTCGATCAATGGCACCCAGCCGGGCAGC
>NZ_JBKHFB010000031.1:0-18100 GCF_046540515.1 Guyparkeria sp. | reverse complement strand
CACTGGAAGAACACCGACTCGATCTCGACCACGATCACGCACTGTGGCGGCTTGCCCTTCATGGCCGTGCGCTCGAGCAGGGCCGGATCGGTGGTGATCCGGGCCCGGCCGTTGACGCGCAGGGTCTCGTTCTTGCCGGGCACGAGGAACAGCAACCCGACGCGCGGATCCTCGACCAGGTTGCGCAGGCTGTCGATGCGGTTGTTGCCGCGCCGCTCGGGCAGCGCGATGTGCCGGTCGTCGAGCACCTCGACGAAACCGGCCGGATCGCCACGCGGCGAGCAGTCCAGCCCGCCGGGGCCCTGCGTTGCCATGACATAGAACGGCGAGGCCTCGATCAGCCGTCGGTAGACCGGTACGAGGCGGTCGACCTCCTTCTTGATCGCCGCCTCGCCCGGGGTGTCGAACAGGGCCTCGAGCGCCGTGACTGAATCAATCTGATGCGGGTCCAAACGGAAGTCCTCGGGAGAATACCGGGCCCAAGGATACGGCAACGGCCGACCATTTCGACCGTCGCCGGCGGGCTTAGCGCATCGATTCGATCGACTGCGTGCGTTCGAACACCTCCGGCTTGATCACCGCGTAACCCTGCTGCTGATAATGGACCAGATCGGTGAAGGCCGAGGGCACCATGGTGATGAAGTCCTGGAAGTCCTCGCGGTCGTAGTCATAATCCTCGGCGGCCAGGCCGCAGACGTGGAATTTCACGCCCATGTCATGGTAGTACCGCATGCGGGCGACCGCATCCTCGTACTTTTCCTCGTTTTTCTTCGCGACGGTGACGATCTCGGTGCCGTGGATGATCACCACGATATCCATGTCGAGCGTCGGATCCATGTTGTAAGGGCTCGCCTGGAGCGGGTTGATCAGCGAGCGCACCCAGTACAGCGCGGCGCCGATCTTGTCGGGATCGTCGAGGTAGAAATCGTAAACCACCTGCGGCGGCTCGTAGTCGGGCGTGACGACCTTCGCCTGCGCCCAGGCCGACGAGGCGCCCAACAGGGACCAGGCCAAGGAAAACCACAACAGGAAGAACGGAACCACGAGGGTCCGGGCGGGAAAAATCGAGCATTTCATGGCGGCCACCTCTCGTCTTTGCGGTCGGCGCACCCGAATCGGCCGGCTCGACGTGTTCGGGCGACTGACCGGGCCGAGGGAAAACACCTCCCCTCGATTCAAGAGTAGGCCATCAACCATCCGGCGTGGCAGGAAAAACAACGCCAAGCAAACCGTGCAATTCGTTCGTCGGCTTTCAATCCTCGCGACGAGCGCAGACCGGCGTGTCGTCCGGATGCTCGACCGCACGGGCCACCCGGTCGACGAAGTCCCCCAACTCATCCGACGTCAACACCGACAGCATTCGGCTCATGATCGACGGATCGACAGGGGCGAAACTTGCCTGCCCGTTTTCCAGCGTCACCCATACCCCGGCCGAGATCGACGCCTCCATCCGACCCTCGCGGAACATCTCGGCCTCGGCCGCCTGGGTTTCCTCCTCGTACCAGCCCTCGATCCGGTCGGCCAGCGCGTCATCGATGTCATCGGGGATCGAGACGGTCGTCGCCTCCTCGGCCATCGGATCTCGGGCCACGGTCACATCGAGCCCCTCCGCCTCCAGGCGCTTGATGAAACCCGCGCCCCGATCGGGCGTTAGAAACGTGAACTCGTACATGGCTTCCCCCAATGAAAATTGCTCGCGCCGGCCACCCCTGACCGCAGGGGCGGCCGAGAACCTTTGCTATCCTACCGGTCCCTCGTTCACCCATGTCAACCGGAGCCCGATCCATGACGTTCTCGCGCGCCTACCCCGCCCATCGCCCGCGTCGCATGCGCCGTGACGCCTTCAGTCGTCGCCTGATGCAGGAGCACACGGTCTCGAGCAACGACCTGATCCTGCCGGTGTTCGTGCTCGAGGACCCCAACGGGCGCGAGCCGGTCGACTCCATGCCGGGCGTCGAACGACTCGGGATCGAGAACCTCTCGCGGCTGGCCGAACAGGCCCTCGAGCTGGGCATCCCGGTACTGGCGCTTTTCCCGGTCACCCCGCCCGAGGCCAAGTCCGAGCAGGCCGAGGCCGCCTTCGATCCGGACGGCCTGGTCCAGCGCACCGTGCGCGCGTTGAAGGAGCGCTTCCCGGAACTGGGGATCATGACCGACGTGGCCCTCGATCCCTACACCACCCACGGCCAGGACGGCATCGTCGACAGAAACGGCTACGTGCTCAACGACGAGACCGTCGAGGTGCTGGTCCGCCAGGCCGAGTCCCACGCCGATGCCGGCGCCGACATCGTCGCCCCCTCCGACATGATGGACGGGCGCATCGGCGCGATCCGCGCGCAACTCGAGGCCAGGGGGCACATCCACACCCGCATCATGGCCTACAGCGCCAAGTACGCCTCCGCCTTCTACGGGCCGTTCCGCGACGCGGTCGGCTCGGCGGCCAACCTGGGCAAGGCCGACAAGACCACCTACCAGATGGACCCGGCCAACGGCGACGAGGCCCTCCACGAGGTGGCCGCCGATCTGGCCGAGGGCGCGGACATGGTGATGGTCAAGCCGGGCATGCCGTACCTCGATGTGATCTACCGGGTGAAGCAGGAACTCAAGGCGCCGACCTTCGCCTACCACGTCTCCGGCGAGTACGCGATGCTCAAGGCCGCCGCGGAGCGCGGCTGGCTCGACTGGGACAAGTGCATCATGGAGACCCTGATCGGCTTCAAGCGCGCCGGTGCCGACGGCGTGCTCACCTACGCGGCCATGGACATCGCCCGCCAGCTACAGAAGTAACGCGGCCGGACCGACGGCGCCAATTGGACCAAGGGCGGGTTCTTGCCGGAGCCCGCCCTTCTTGCTGCATGCCCCGACCGATACCCCGCCCCCAGCCAGTCAGCGACGGCGACCGCCTGATCGATTCGCCCCTGAAAGCCCTGCCAGGCGCCCGATCTGCCGGTCGTGCCACCGGCCGAAGGCGATGATCGCGACCACCGCGCCAAGCAGGGCGAAGGCCATGTCGGACTGCGTATCCCAGGGGTCGCCCTGGGTGCCGAGGAACTCGACCGCCCCGCCACCGGCCACCATCGCCACGCCCCACTCGACCAGCTCGTAGACGGCGCTCACGGTCATCGCCACGCAGACCGCCAGAAAGGCGACCATCTGGCGACCACGGGCGAAATCGCCGCGGATCAGGATCTCGCGGGCCAGCAGGGTCGGGACCAGCCCCTGGAACAGGTGCCCGATCTTGTCGTAGGGATTGCGCTCGAGGTCGAACCACGCCTGGATCTCGAAACCCAGCGGCACGCGGGCATAGGTGTAGGCCCCGCCGTAGATCAGCACCAGGGCGTGGACGAACACCAGCACATAGAGCAACGGGGTCAGGGGAAAACACCGGCGGGAGAACCACAGGATCGGCAGCGCGATCACCGCCGGGGCGACCTCCAGCGCCCAGGTGGCGCGGTCGTGGGGATCGATGCCCGAGACGAGCAACGCGGCAAGGACCAGCAGCGTCCCGCCGATCAGCAGCCAGGGTGTTCCCAATCCCCGGTCGGGCCGGTCCATCAGTCGCCATGCCCCGGGACGAGCGAGACGTTGCCCGCCGCGTCCAGTGCCCAGAGTGGATTGTGGGCCACTTCCCAGAGGTGACCGTCCGGGTCGGCGAAGTAACCCGAACGGCCGCCCCAGAATGCGCGAGCTGCTGGCTTCACGATCCGTCCGCCGCCCCGTTCGGCCGCGGCGAGCACCTCGTCGACCTCCCCCGGCTGGCGCACGTTGTATGCCAGCGCAATCCCGGCAGACCCGCCGCCCTCGAGCGGCACCCCGGCATCGGCCGCCAGCGCCTCGCGCGGGTAGAGGGACAGGACGATCCCATTGAGCTGGAAAAACACGACCGACTCGGGCGCGCCACCGACCACCCAACCCAGCCCCCGCTCGTAGAAGGCCCGGGAGCGGGCCAGGTCGCTCACGCCCAGCGTGATCACACTCAGTCGTTGTTCCATCGCCCGCCCTCCCCTACCGGGTTGCCGAGGACCGCTCGCGGATCGCACCGAGAATCAGCCTCGCGAGGTTGCGGTCGACCAGCGGCTTGTGCTCGGGGGCGATGCGCGAGGCCCGCATGGCCTGTCGCCCGATGCGCAGCGAGTACAGCGCCACGGCCACGCCCTGCCCGGCCCGGGCACCGAGGTTGACCATCAGGTTCGAAGCCCAGCCCTCGCTGGCCGAGTCGAGCACGGTCTCGGTGGCCGAGGCGAAGGCCATGTTCTGCAGGATCATCCGGTATAGCCGCCAGCGGGCGGGGAAGGACAATCGCAACCCGTAGAGAGCGGCGATGGCGTTGACCATCCGCGCATTGCGCCAAGCGACCAGCAGCAGGTCGAGCGCGGGATAGGGGCTCGCGGCGATGAACAGCCCGGTGCGCACCACCTCGCGATGGATCAGCGCACGGGCCTGGGCATCCTGCTCGGCGTATCCGCGCTCCAGGGCCACCACCAGTTCCGTGGCGTGGCTGCCCGCGTCGATGCCGAGCAGGGCCTCCTCGAAGGCGTCTCGCCGCGGGTTCCCGGCGAGCAGGTGCTCGGCCGCCTCGCGCAGTTCGACCACCGACTCGCCCATCTCGCCTTCGCGCTCGGCCTCGGCCAGACGGCGGTTCAGCCGGGTGATGGCATCGATGTGGTGGCGCTGGCGCCAGGCCCGCCAGGCCAGCGCCAGGCCGATGCCTCCGACGCCCACACCGATGGCGAAGATCACCCAGGCGAGCGCCGGATGCGTGCCGTGCGCCCACCAGATCGCTTGCAACCAGTTGATCGTCAGCCAGGTCGTCGCCACGACACCCAGGAGCGTCGCCACCCAGGGAAAACCGCGTCGGGGCTCGATCAGGTCGGGGATCGCCTCCCCCTCATCCTCGTAGAGCGCCTCGGTATCGACATCCGGTACCGAGTCGCCCTGCGCGTGAATGCGGGTGGCCAGATGGCCGCCGAGCGGTGGTTGTTCGTCGTTCATCGAGGGACCTTATCCGTGTCTCGTTTCATGGGTCAGGACTCGCCGATCAGGAAGTCGAGCAGGGCATCGACGCGTCGCCCGGGAAACGGCCGGGCACGATCCAGACCGGCCGGCGGGGCCAGCATGGGCAGGTCGTCGATGGCCAGATCCAGATCGTGCGGCATCTGCTCGGGTATCGTCGGCGGGGTGAAGGCGATCTTCTGCCGCGAGCTTTTCTCGGTGCCCACCAGCATCGGCTGTCCGCGGGCGTCCTCGCGCGGCTGGGCGGCGGTCACCGCCGAGACGGCGAACAGGCGTAGCTCGACGTCCTTGCCCGCCAGGCGCTGGGTCAGTTCGAACAGGTAGCTGTCGAGCAGGCGGGCCAGGCGGGCCTGGTCGGCGGGCAGCAGATGGTCGATCTGGGTCGCGACGATCGCCACCCGCCGAATCCGCCGGGTGAACAGGTTGCCCAGCCAGTGCCCGTCACGGTAGCGAAACGGCTCGAGAATCGACTCGAGCGCCGCGCGCATGTCCGCCAGCGCCGCCCGGCCGCTGCGCAGCGCACCGAGCAGATCGACCAGGATCACCTGGGCATCCAGCCGGCCGAAGTGGGATTCGAAGAACGGCCGCGCGATCCGGTCGCGGTAATAGGTGAAGTGACGCTGGCAGACCTCTCCCCAGGAGCCCGCGGGGAAGTCTGCCTCCGGCTCTGCCGCCACTGTGGGCAACGGCAGGAAGGGCATGGCGTTCGGATCGAAGCCCTCGCCCGGCATCAGCCAGCGCCCGGGCAGGTTGCGCGACAGGCGATGCGGCGGCAGGCGGCTGTCGGCCAGCATCATCGACCAGCGGCCGGCAAGCGTCTCCAGTCGTTCGGGGTCGAGTGGCGCGGCCGGATCGATCGCCGCCAGCTCCTCGAGCAGACGCGGGGCGATCTCCCGGCGCGGGCTGCGCGCCAGCCAGTCATGCCAGTGGGCGCTGTACTCGGCGAACGACCAGTCGAGCAGGGAGAGGTCCAGCAGCCATTCGCCGGGATAATCGAACAGTTCGAGGCAGCGTCGCCGCGGGCGCAGCGAGTACCAGCGGCGGTCGTAATCCAGGGTCAGGCGCGCGATCGACCAGTCGCGCGTGGATTCCGGCCAGCTCGGGGGCTGGCCGGTCAGCGCGGTCAGGGCGTGGTCGTAATCGAACGCCCGCTCGATCTCCCGGTGCCAGCGACCGTGCCGGATGGCACCGAGCCCCACCTGCTCGGCGACCGCGCCGCGCCGGGCGTTTTCCAGGTGATTGATGATGGCCGTGATCAGGGTCGACTTGCCGGCACCGGACAGGCCGGTGATGCCGATACGCGTGACCGGACAACCGGCACGCGACGGCAAGGTTGGGTTATCGGTAGCCATTGATACGTTGTCCATGACCTGTGGGGCCCTTGCCGGTGGGCCACCGGAGGAGACATCCCGGCAAGTGAGGGGTGCCACGATGGTAGACGAGCCGGACGGAGCACCCAAGCCCGGCGCGGCACCTGGTGCATCCGTCCCGCTTTCGGACGATGGCCGGAACACGCTGGAGCCCCGGGCTGGCAGTCGAGGCCGGGGTGCATTAAAATGGGACCAATCCAGTTCGGTATTAGTCTTGACTAACTTTCTCCACCGGCCGGGCATCCCGCCGGAGGCGTAGCCCGAGCGCGATCCCGACAAGGCGACGATCACCCGATGTCCAATCCACACGCCAAGCTGCTGCGCATGGTCACCACCGCCTCGGTGACGCTGGCCCTGACGCTGATCGCGCTCAAGCTCGCGGCGAGCATCACCACCAACTCGGTGAGCATGCTCGCCTCGTTGATCGATTCGACCATGGACCTGCTGGCCTCGCTGGTCACGCTGGTCGCGGTGCGCATCGCCCTGCAGCCGCCGGACGAGGACCACCGCTACGGCCACGGCAAGGCCGAGCCGCTGGCCGCACTGGCCCAGGCCACGTTCATCGCCGGCTCGGGCGTGTTCCTGATGATCCAGGCACTCCAACGACTGGTTCGCCCGCAGGAGCTGTCCGCGATCGACTGGGGCGTGGGCGTGATGATCTTCTCGATGATCGCGACGCTCGCCTTGGTGAGCTTCCAGCGCTATGTCATCGCGAAGACCCGTTCACCGGCAATAAAGGCCGACGCGGCGCACTACACCATGGACTTCCTGGTCAACGCCTCGACCATCGCCGTGCTGATCCTGGCCGGCTACGGCGTGATGTGGCTCGACCCGGCCTTCGCCGCGGCGGTGGGCGTGTTCGTCCTCTACAGCGCCTGGAAGCTCGGCCGCGAGTCACTCGACCAGCTGATGGACCGAGAGGTGCTCGACGGCACCGAGATGCGCGTCGCCCAGATCGCGACCACGCACCCGTCGGTACACGCCGTCGACCAGATCCGCACCCGGCTGGCCGGACGCACGATGATCATCCAGCTCTACCTCTATCTCGACAATCACATCGACCTCAACCGCGCCCACCAGATCGGCGACGAGGTCGAGGCCAAGTTGCTGCGCACCTTCCCGGGGGCCGACGTGATGATCCACGAGGAGCCACTCTCGGCCTGGGAACCGGGCCGAGGCCCGTCGCCCATGCGCATCGAGCCGCTGACCACACGCCGGCCGCGTGCCGGCCAGTGCGAGACCTGCCGGGATCTGACCGACACCCGTCCCAGCCTCTGGCGGCGTCTGCCGCTGGTGCGAAACCTCGTCCGCGTTCGACTCTGACCGACGCGCCGGGCGCACTCCCGACCGAGCCCCTGAGCCAGGACTTCCCGACCGTCTGGCGACCCCGTCGGTTCGCCGCGCAGCAATCCGCGGGAGGGGGATGAATTCGACGATGGGGGAGCGTAGACTGATCAAGCGTCCGGCGCTTTCACGACGCGTGAACCGCCCGTCAATCCACACTTCAAGCAGAGGAGGCAATCATGGCCGACTCGGTATCCGCAGCCGGCAGCATGCAAACTGCCATGTCGAGCGCACAACTGTCACAGGAAGTGGGCATGCGTGTTCAGAAACAGGCGATGGAAACGCAGGAGAAGGCGATGGCGCCGTTGGTCGAGTCGATCAACCAGGGTGGCAGCCAGACCAACGCCACGTCCGAGAGCGGCTCGGTCGGCAGTCAGGTCAACACCTACGCCTGAACCAGGCCGGCCGAGGCTTCCACCGCCTCGGCGCTCGGCAAACGGTTTCATCATCCCCGGCACCGCCGGGGATTTTTCGTTGCGACACGAGCAACCGCCTTGGACGACATCACCCTGATCCAGCTGCTGCTGGCGAACCTGGCCATCTTCGCGGGCGCCTTCCTGCAGGGGCTGGCCGGCTACGGCATCGGCACCCTGTCCGCCCCACTGCTGTTCCTGGTCAGCCCGCTGCTCCTGCCCGGCCCGTTGATCCTCAATGCCGTGCTGCTGACGCTGCTGATCCTGTGGCGCAGTCGCTCGAGCCTGAGTTTCCGGCCGGTGCGCTTCGCCATCGGCGGCGATATCGTCGGCACCGTGCTGGCCGTGGTGACGCTGGCCATGCTCACGCCGAAGGGCTTCGAACTGGCCTTCGGCATCCTGATCCTGCTCGCCGTTTTCCTGAGCGTGATCGGCATCCATCCGGCACTCAACCCGCGTAACTCGGTGATTGCCGGCGCCGCCTCGGGCTACATGGGCACGATCACCGCCGTGGGCGGCCCGCCGATCGCCCTGGTCTACCAGAACGAGCGGGGCCCGATGGTGCGCGCCAACCTCTCGGCCTTCTTCCTGTTCGCCAGTCTCGCCAGCGCGGTGGCGCTGTTCTTTTCCGGCTTTATCGGCGCGCGCGAGTGGTGGCTGTTCGCCGCGCTGCTGCCGGGCACCCTGCTCGGCTTCATTGCCTCGGGGCACCTGGTCAACCGGATCCCGTTCGGCGCGCTGCGCCCGATCATCCTCGGCATCGCGACGATCGCAGGCGCAAGTGCCGTCATCAAGGCGCTGCTGCCCTGACCACTCGCCCGATGTGCGCGACCGGCGCGCTACAATGCCGGCCCGTTCCGGCCAGGCCCCGCATTCCATGAATGACTCCATCTCCCCGATCCGCGACGCCTCGTCCGCAAACCCCTGGCGCTTCTGCGTGGCGCCCATGCTTGACTGGACGGACCGGCACTATCGTTTCCTCGCCCGCCAGTTGAGCGAACACGCGCGGCTGTACACGGAAATGGTGACCACCGGCGCGCTGCTCCACGGCGACGTCGAGCGTCATCTGCGTTTCGATGAGGCCGAACACCCGGTCGCCCTGCAGCTGGGCGGCTCGGACCCGCGCGCGCTGGCCGAGGCGGCGCGAATCGGGGCCGACTGGGGCTACGACGAGATCAACCTCAACGTGGGCTGCCCCAGCGACCGGGTGCAGAACGGCGCGTTCGGTGCGTGCCTGATGGCCGAGCCGGCCCTGGTGGCCGAGTGCATCGCGGCCATGCGCGAGACGGTCGACGTACCGGTGACGGTCAAGAGCCGCATCGGCATCGATCACCAGGAAACCTACGAGGAGTTCCGCGAATTCGTCGACATCGTCGCCGACCGGGGCGGCGCGGAGGTGTTCATCGTCCACAGCCGCAAGGCCTGGCTCAAGGGGCTGTCGCCGAAGCAGAACCGCGACATCCCGCCGCTGCGCCCCGAGTTCGCCTCGCGGCTCAAGCGGGAACGCCCCGACCTGACCGTGGTGCTCAACGGCGGGCTGACCACCGTGGAATCGATGCGGGCGGCGCTCGGCGAGGTCGACGGGGTGATGGTGGGCCGGGCGGCCTACCAGAACGTGGGACTCCTGGCCGAGATCGATGCCGCCCTGTTCGGCGACACGACCCCCGTCGATCGCCTGGCCGCCCTGCGGGCCTATCGCGACTACGTCGCGGCCGAGGTCGAGCGCGGCACGCGCCTGCCCACCCTGGTCAAGCCCATCCTCACCCTGTTCCAGGGCCGACCCGGCGCCCGTGCCTATCGCCGGCACCTGAGCGAGCAGGCGCCCAAACGCCCCGACGACCCGCGCGTGATCGACGAGGCGATCGATCAATTGGGCTAGCCCCGCCGCTGCGAGACGACCGAGAACCCGTCGAGCACGAATGCGCTGCCAAATCCGTTGACGTAGCTGCCGGCCCCGGGGTGAAGGCCCAGCAGGTGGAAGTCCCCCAGCCCGCACAGGAGATCCACGGTCTTGCCGTGACGCTCGCGCAGGGCCGCGGTGATCATCGCGAAGCGCTCGTCCTCGCGGTCGATGGCCTCGACCCGAGCCGCCCAGTGGGCACGCTCGCGGGCGAAGGGATTGCGGGTGACCGACTGGTCGGCCAGCAGGGCAACGCGGGCCTCACCATGCTCGATCAGCGGTCGGGTATGGGCAGCCAGCTCGCTTGCCAGCACCCAGAACGCGCCCTCGTGACGCACGAATGGCAGCGTACCGATCTCCGGCAGCGCCTGCCCGTCGGGCGTGACGGCCACCACGATCGCAGACTGGCCACCGACAAACCCGGCCAGCCGCTCGGCCTCGAGGGCCGGATCGGGCCGGGCGGCGGGTGGGGACGATGCAGCGCGGACCATCGCCCTAGCCCGCCTCGGCGTAGGCCGCCTGCAGTTGCATGACCCGCTTGACGTAGGTGCGCGTCTCATCGAAGGGCGGGATGCCCCCGTAACGCTTCACCGCCCCTTCGCCAGCGTTGTAGGCGGCCACCGCCAGTTCGCGATCGCCCTGGAACAGGTCCAGCAACAGCGCGAGGTAGGCCACGCCGCCGGCGATGTTGTCCTCGGGATCGAAACGATCGCCCACGTCGAAGCGGGCCGCCGTCGCCGGCATCAGCTGCATCAGTCCCCCGGCACCCTTGGGCGAGACCGCGTCCGGCCGGAAGGCGCTCTCGGCATGGATCACCGCGCGGACCAGGGTCGGATCGACCCCGTAGAGACCGGCGAAGCGGTTGACCGGCTCGGCGTAGCGATCGCGGTCGAGGCGAGGCATGACGCGGTAGCCGTCCTGCCAGCCCTTGGGCTTGGTCGCCTCGCTCTTGCGCCAGAGCGTGTAGGGCTCGTCGGCCGACTGCTGCGGCACGTTGGTCAGGTGCACCACACCCTGGGCATCGCGGTACTTGTAGACATCGGCCTGCGCCGCCCCGACGGCCAGCAGGGAGACCAGCACGGAGACAGCAACCACCGGGGTCGAGGCGGTGATCCTCGACCCGGCCGGCCCGCGACCGGGCATCCGTTTGGCGGCATTCCTATTCTCGCGGCGCTTGCTTACACTGGCAGGCATGAATCTCAACACCGGCATTCCTCATTCCATCGAGCACGATCCATTCGATCAGTTGATGGATCTCTACGAGCAGAACTATATCCTGATTCGTCGCCTGCTCGGCGACCTGCGTCGACTGGCACCCGGCGACGAATTCACCCTGGGCTTCTCGGTGGTCGCCAGGGTTACCGAACGCGGTCGCTTCACCCTGGAGCTTGACTTCACCGACCACGAGATCCTCGATTCGACCAGTCGCCCGGTGACACTCCGCGTGCGGGTCTACCTCGACGCTCGCTCGGCCGAACTGCACGATCCGCGTCACCCCGCCACCTGCCTGCAGGCCGACCGTACCGAGTGTAATCGGGCGAGACAGTCACGCAACCGCATGTTGCAACGCTGGCTCCTGGCCCGGCTGCGCCACCACTGAGCCTGTTCGGGAACGATGACGGCACGCGCCTCCCGGCAACCGCGGCAAGACGCCCCCAAGAACGACTTGACACGGGGACGGTTCCTGATGAAAATTGCGCCCCCTCAAGCGGGAATAGCTCAGCTGGTAGAGCACAACCTTGCCAAGGTTGGGGTCGCCGGTTCGAATCCGGTTTCCCGCTCCAGATCGCGGCTGGATGGCAGAGTGGCTATGCACCGGATTGCAAATCCGTTTACCCCGGTTCGACTCCGGGTCCAGCCTCCAACATTGATGACCATCACGGATAACCCGCCTCGCGCGGGTTTTTCTGTGTCTGTCAGACCCCCCTCACGTGCCGGCCGCAGGCCGCCGGACCGACGACGGGCGCTGCAGGCGACATGACCGACCCGCACCTCCATCCCGACCGATTCAAGATCCAGGACGAACCAGCCTTCCGTGGCCGCCGGTTGCTCTGGTTCGCGTTGCTGTTCATCGGCCTGAGCGCGGCCGGCATCTGGGCGGTCTATTCGCAGGTCGCCGGCCACGAGATCGTCTGGGATTCCCGCCTTCTGGGCTGGCAGCTGATCCTCGCGAGTCTTGCCTTGATGCTGGTCTACTTCGTAGCCGACGGGTTGCGACTGTGGTTCACCTTGCGGGCGCTGGGTCACTCGATCCCGTTGTCGGCGATGGCCCGGCTGGTGTTTCTCAACATTTTCGTCTCCAACATCACGCCACTGGCCACCGGCGGCGGAGTGGCCCAGGTATGGTTCATGCGCCGGCGCGGCGTCCCGGTGGGTACCGGCCTGACCGCCACCACCATTCGCACGGCACTCGCGGTGCTGTTCATCTTCGGTGCCACGCCGATCCTGCTGGTCACGCTTCCGGGCGCGGAAGAAGCGGCGCGGAGCAATTCGCTGGTGATCACCCTGAGCGTGTCGGTCGCCCTGTATCTGGCGTTCTTCACGATACTGATAACCCGCAGCAACTGGCTGCTTCGCCCGATGCTGGGCATGCTCAAGATACTGCGACGTCTGCACCTGATCGGCCCGCGGCGGCACTGGCGCTGGCGCCACCGGCTGGTGCGTGAACTGCAGCGTTTCGCTCACGGCTTCGTCCGCTACTTCCAGGGACGCAAGCTCGATATCGCCGCCTCGTTCGTCTTCACGGCGATCTTCCTGCTGGCGCTGTTCTCGTTCCCCGCCCTGCTCTTCTGGGCGCTGGGCTACGGCTTCGACTACTGGCTGGTGATCGGCCGGATGGTGATGACCACCTTCGTGATGTACTTCTCACCCACGCCGGGGGCCTCGGGCATCGCCGAGGGGGTGTTCGGCTATTTCTTCCGTGACGTGGTCACCGCCTCGCACCTGGTGCTGGTCACCGTGGCGTGGCGGGCGCTGACGATCTACGTGGGCATGCTGATCGGACTGTTCGTCACCCAGCGGGAAATCGCCGCCACGCGGCGAGGCACGTCATGAGCCGATTGTCGGAGAAACTGACGCCCCGCCGGCTCAAGCTGGCCTTCTACCTGACGCTGATGGCCATCCTGCTGCTGGTCGGCTACCGCGTATATCTCTCGATCTTCGAGGGCACCTACCATGCCGTCCATGCCGAGCAGATCGAGCGGATACAGGACCGGGCGGACAACCGGACCGACGGCGAACTGCACTTCGCCGTGGTCGGCAACATCAACAACTCGGTCGGCCTGTTCGAGCGCAAGATGATCCCGCGCCTCAACCGCGCGGGACCGGATTTCGTGGTCTCGGCCGGGAATGCGGTCAGCGGCGGGGGCGAGGACAAGTACCGCGCCCTCTACCGCACGCTTTCGCACCTGGAGATGCCCTACCTGCTCACCGTGGGCGAGAAGGAAAGCGGCGCGTTCGGCTCGTTCAACTTCTACGAGCACTTCGGGCCGTACTTCTTCAGCTTTCGCACCGGCGGCAGCCAGTTCCTGTTCCTCGACAGCACGGACCCGGACACCTACCCCTTCCAGCTCCACTGGCTCAAGGAGCAGTTGCGCGACCCGTCTGCGGATCATCGATTCGTCTTCATCGGCCACCCGCTGTTTCACACCGCGCGACGCAGCCCGCTCGATTTCGACGACCAGTACCTGACCGACGCGACTTTCCGTGACCGCCTGCACGACCTTTTCCGGATGCATGACGTCGACGCGGTGTTTTCCAGCAACCTGCATCTGTTTGACCAGCAGACGCGCGACGGGGTGCGCTACGTGGTCACCGGCGGGGCCGGGGGGCTAGTGCTAAACGACGACACCAGCTACTACCACTACGTCGACGTGACAACCGACGATGGCGAGGTGGAAATCGCCGTCGAACGGCTCGACATCGGCCAGCACCAGTTCTTCAAGACGCTGGAGAGCCTGTGGTTCTTCATCCACTCGCTGTTCTACGTGGGCCACCTCAACTTCCTGCTGGTCCTCGGCCTGCTCATCCTGCTGGCAATCAAGCTCTACAGCACGATCTTCGTCGAGCGCGACTACTACCGGAACTACGACATCGACACCTCACCCTGGACAGGCCGGACACTGTCGATCGCCATGGTGACCAACAACTACCTGCCCTTCATCGGCGGGGTGCCCATCTCGATCGACCGACTGCGACGCGGCCTGGAGCAGTTGAGCCATCACGTGCGAATCATCGCGCCGAGCTACGCCAATCAGGACGACCGGGACAGCGACGTGATCCGTGTCCCTTCGCTGTTGAGCATGGGGCGCCACGGCGAATTCCGCCTGGCCAACCCGCTCTCGCCGCGGATTCGTCGCGGTCTGAAGACCTTCGCCCCCGACCTGATTCACATCCACCATCCCTTCTGGCTGGGGTGGGTCGCGCACTGGCACGCGCGTCGGCTCAAGGTGCCGACGGTGTTCACCTACCACACCCGCCTGGAGCATTACTCGCACTACGTGCCGCTGCCGGGGCCTCTGTTCCGCAACCTGATCGCGCACACGGCCATCCGGCGGTTCGCCAATCGCTGCGACGGGGTGATCGTGCCGACCGAGTCGGCCGAGGAATACCTGCGGGTGATCGGGGTGACCACGCCGATCTACGTGCATCCGACCGGTATCGACTTCGACCGCTTCCAGGCCGATGACCCCGAGGCGGTCGAGGCCCTGCGTCTCAAGCACGGCATCGGCCCGGACGAGCGCGTGCTGGTGAGCGTCTCGCGGCTTTCCCGGGAAAAGAACATCGACTTCCTGATCGCGGCGATGGACGAACTGCATCGGCGCAGCGACCGGCCGTTTCGCTGCCTGATCATCGGTGACGGCGACGAGCACGAGCGCCTGCAGACACGCATCGACGCGCTCGACCTGACCCCGGTAGTCACCCTGGTCGGCGCGGTTTCACCCGACGAGATGGCGCGTTACTACCAGTTGGGGGATGCGTTCGCGTTCGCCTCGAAGTCGGAGACCCAGGGCATGGTCATCCTCGAGGCCATGGCGGCGGGACTGCCGGTGGTGGCGGTCCGTTCGAGCGGCATCGACGACGTAGTGAACCACGAGAGCAACGGCTTCAAGACCGCCGAGGACATCGATCACTGGGCCACCGCCGCGGGGCGATTGATCGAGGACGACGCGTTGCGCTCGGCGATGGCCGAGCGGGCGACGGCCACCGCCAGGCGACACGCCATCGACCACTTCGCCCGCGACGTGGCCATGACCTATGCCCAGGTACTCGCCCTCTACCATCGCCCCCGGAACGAGACGCGCGGCAAATCCTGATCCCGGCACCCCGGCCCCATACACGGGACGCACGCCGCTCCTGTCAGAGCGGGTGGCGCCACTCGCTCAGCGCCGACTGTGCCGAGGCACTCAGGCGACCGAGCAGACCGCGCTTCTTTATCGGCTGGACGATCTCGAAGGCCTCGCCCTGATCCACCGCCGCGAGGATCTGATCGTCGCTGGTGCCAATCTCGTCGATCAGGCCCAGCTCGAGGGCGTCCTCGCCGTACCAGTGCTCGCCGGTGGCGAGTTTCTCCAGGTCCAGTTGCGGGCGGTAGCGATTGAGGAAATCCTTGAACAGCACGTGCGTCTGCTCGAGCTCCTCGCGGAACTTCTCCCGGCCGGCCTCGGTGTTCTCGCCCAGCAGCGTCAGGGTGCGCTTGTACTGCCCGGCGGTGTGCAGTTCGACATCGATATCGTTGCGCTTCAACAGGCGATGGATGTTGGGCAACTGGGCGACCACGCCGATCGAGCCGACGATGGCGAACGGCGCGGCCACGATGCGGTTGGCAACGGCCGCCATCATGTAGCCGCCGCTGGCCGCGACCCGGTCGACCACGGCAACCAGTTCGATCCCCGCGGTACGCAGGCGAGCGAGCTGGGCGGCCGCCAGCCCGTACCCCGGCACCACGCCGCCCGGGCTGTCGAGCACCAGCAGCACCCGGTCGTGCCCCGGCTCGGCCACCTGCAGCACGGCGCTGACCTCCTCGCGCAGGGCCTCGACCGCCGAGGCGCGGATGTCGCCATGGAAGCGCAGCACGAACGTGCGTGGGGACTTCGCCTCCTCGTCCCCCTCCCCGGCCCCTTGCGTGATTGTCTTGCCGACGGCGACAGACACCTCGCCCTCGTTCTTCGTCTTGCTTCCGGGCAACCGCTGGCGCAGCTCGGCCCACTTGGCCTTCCAGCCATCGTCGGACTTTTTCAGCGCCTCGCGCAACTGCTTGCTACGCGACTCGATCTCCTCGTTGAGCCGGCGGATCTTCAGCGGCTTGAGTCGGCCGTCGCCGGCCTGGGTATTGCGCGCCTGCGCCACGATCGAAACCACCGCGGCCACGACGAAAATCACGGCGACCGCCAGCGTCAGCGTCTTGAGGAGAAACAGGAAATACTCGGGCCACATGGACGATTTACTCCGGGCAAAGAAGCGCAGTATAGACGTGGCGGTCGGCCCCGGAAAAAGTGACTAGAATCGAGACGGGGCAAGGGTAAATCCAAGGGTAGATCCCGGGCCGCCCCGCCCCGAAGACAGGCACCGACCATCCGGAGGAGATCGCATGCAGCCACCGTTTCACCCCTTGAGTGAACTGTTCGAACAGCTCGGCCTGGATGCCAGCGAGCAAGATATCGAGGCATTCATCGATCGCCACTCGCCCCTGCCGAGCGAGGTGGCACTGAGCGACGCGCCGTTCTGGAACGAGAACCAGCGTCGCTTCCTGCGCGAATCACTGGCCGAGGACGCCGACTGGGCCGAGGCCGTCGACCACCTCGACGCCCGACTGCGGGACTGATGCCGATGACGAAACGCGGGGTCGCCATCGGCGGACTGCTCGCCACCTTACTGCTGCTGTCGGCCTGCGGCCCGCATTACCCGCTGAACATACCGGAAGAACAATGGCTGAAAATGGATGCCGATGCCCAGCAGCAGGCTCGCCTCGAGCAGGCCGAGGTCGACCGGGCACGCGCCGAGGCGCGACGGCAGGAGGCCCAGGCCCGCGAGGCCGAGGCCAGCGCCCGGGCCGCCGAGCTTTCCCATGCCCGCGCCACCGCCGGACCCGGCGAGCGGGTCCAGTGCGTGCTGGATCGCGCCGAGCTTCATTACGGCGGCAAGTGGCGGCCTGCCGAACCCATCGGGCTCGACCTGGTAGCGGGCATGCCCATCGAGTTCGAACTACAGCGACAGGACGAACGCTACCGGGCGCGCCGCGGCACGGCACGTTTTGACGGCATGGAGATTCGCCTTTGCCCGGAGTACTCCCGTTCCGATTGCGCCCGGCTGGTCGCCACACAAGGCGAACTGCGCCGGGGCAAGAGCCGACAGGTCACGAGCCACGACTTCCTGCGCGGCCGGCTGCACTGCGAGGCCACGCTCGGTCCGGACCACCCGGCATGGGAACCACGGCGTTATTACTGACTCGACAAGGAAGCCCTAGCTCGCCAGCCGCCGCGCCCAGGCCCGTCGCAACTGCCCCATTGCCTGGTCGATCACCCGCGTGGGCGTCGCGAGGTTGATCCGCATGTAACCCCGGCCCGGTTCGCCGAAGATGATGCCCTGGCTCAGTCCAAGCCCCGCCTCGTCGATAAAGAAGCGTTGCAGGGTCCGGTCCTCGGGATCCGAAGCCGCGTCAGACAGGCCCAGCCCGCGGCAATCCAGCCACAGGAGATAGGTCGCCTCGGGCGCCATCGGCTCGATCGGCAGATCCCGGACCGCCTCGATCACCCGGTCACGATTGCCGGCGATGTGCCGCATCAATTCGCCCGGCCAGCGCGCGCCCCGCGTGTAGGCGGCCTTCAACGCCGTCAGGCCGAACACCGAGCCCTCGCCCAGATGCATGCCGCGCCGCTCGCGATCGAAGCACTTGCGAATCCCGGCATCGGGAATCACCGCGTAGCCGCCGCCGATGCCGGCGGTGTTGAAGGTCTTGCCCGGCGCGGTGACCGTGAACCAGCGACAGCCCGCCGCATCGGCCACGTCGGCGAACGGCGTGTGCCTGACGCCCGGATAGGTCAGATCCATGTGGATCTCGT
>NZ_JBKHFB010000030.1:0-20226 GCF_046540515.1 Guyparkeria sp. | reverse complement strand
CGGATTGCCCGGATTGCCCGGACGTGTCCATGCGGGGCTCGGCCGCCTCCTTCGACGAGGATTCGTCTTCAGGTGGTTCGGGCACGTCCACGGGCTTCATGGGAATCACCGGGGCGTCCTCGACCTCGTGAACGGTCGCGCCCTCGACCCGCTCGTCGGTGAACACCGTCTCGCCGGCACTGTTGGTGTACTGGTAGATCTTGGCGGCCGACAGGGGCTGGGCCACCAGGACCAGCAGGAGCCAGGGCAGGTGGATTCGATGGGACGACCTTCCGTTGACGACTCGCATGGGTGCTCCCTCGATGATTGGCAGCGGGTTACGCCCCGGGCGGCCGGATCACGGCCCGCAGGCGATCCAGCCGGGACTCGAGCGTGGGGCGGTCCGGTGCGGTTACCGTGACATGGCCCAGCTTGCGCCCCGGACGCGGGGTCTTGCCGTAGTCGTGCCAGCCGGTGCCCGGAACGGCCAGCACGGACGCCGGATCGGGCAGGGTGCCGACCAGGTTGAGCATCGCCACCTCGCCCAGCGGCTCGGTCTCGCCCAGCGGCCAGCCGACCACCGCTCGGATGTGGTTCTCGAACTGCGAGGTGCGCGCCCCGCCCAGGCTCCAGTGGCCGCTGTTGTGCACGCGCGGGGCCATCTCGTTGATCAACAACTGCCCGTCGACAACGAAAAACTCGATCGCCAGTACGCCGACGTAGTCGAGCTTGTCCATGACACGCTTCGCGGCTCGTTCGGCGTCCTCCTGCAGCGGATCGCTGCTGTGGGCGGTGGTCTGCCAGAGGATGCCGAGCCGGTGCTCGTTGGTCACCAGCGGGTAGACACGCGCCTCGCCGTTGCGGCTGCGCACGGCAATGATGGAGACCTCGCGCTCGAAGGCGAGCATCTTCTCCAGGATCGCCGGGGCACCGGCCAGCGCCTCCCAGGCCGAGGCCGCCTCGCCCGGATTGCCCGGCCCGCCCTCGTGGGCGGCGTGGGCGGGGTCGCCGATGCGCACCTGCCCCTTGCCGTCGTAGCCGAAGCGGCGTGTCTTGAGGATCGAGGCGCCACCCAGGTGGGACATGCCCTGAACGATGTCGCGCACCGAGTCGACCTGCACCCAGGGCGCGACCGACAAGCCCAGCCCCTCGAAGAACTGCTTCTCCTCGACGCGGTCCTGCGCCACGGCCAATGCCTGCGAGTTGGGCATCAGGCAGTTGCGCGCCGCGATCCGCTCGGCGGAGGCCTGCGGGACGTTCTCGAACTCGAGCGTGACCAGATCGCACTCGACGGCAAGACGCTCGAGCGCCTCGGCATCGTCGAACTCGGCGCGCAGGTGCCGGCCGACCGAGGCGGCCGGCGGGTCCATCGCCGGGTCGAGGAAGGTGAAGCGGTGTCCCATCGCCACCCCGGCAAGCCCCAGCATCTGGCCCAGCTGGCCACCGCCGATCACGCCGATGTGCAGCCCGGCCGGCTCGCCGGTGCGCCCCTCGACGCGCGGCACCTCGCACTGATCCTGCCCAGCGCCCATCGGCTCAGCCCTCGCCCGGCTCGGGCTTGTCGAGCACCGTCTGCGTCTGGCGCTCGCGCCAGGCATCCAGTCGCTCGGCCAGCGCCTCGTCGGCAGTCGCCAGCGTGGCGGCGGCCAGCAAGGCGGCGTTGATCGCACCGGAACGGCCGATCGCCAGCGTGCCCACCGGCACGCCGGCCGGCATCTGCACGATCGACAACAGCGAATCCATCCCCGACAGGGCCTTCGACTGCACCGGCACACCGAACACCGGCAAGCGGGTCTTGGCGGCCACCATGCCCGGCAGGTGCGCCGCGCCGCCGGCCCCGGCGATGATCACCTTCAGGCCGCGACCGACCGCCGCGCCGGCGTAATCGAACAGCTTGTCCGGGGTGCGATGTGCCGAGACCACCTCCTTCTCGAAGGGGATACCCAGCACCTCGAGTGTCTCGCAGGCGTGGCTCATGGTCTCCCAGTCCGACTGCGAGCCCATGATCACGCCGACCAGCGGCTTGGCACTCATACGCCGGTCACCACGGCCGGCAACACGTCCTGCAGCTGCGGGTGGGTGTTGGCCACGCCCACGGCGGCGACGTACAGGAACACCAGGATCGCCAGCACCCAGGCACTGGCACGCAGGCCGCGCGTCTTGCCGAATCGCATCGCGACCAGCCCCAGGCCGATGTAGACGATCAGACCGACGATCTTGACGGTGAGGAAGTCGGGGTGAACGCCGTTACCCCAGAAGAGCAGCCAGGCGGCCACAAGGGCGCTGAGCAACAGCACGGTGTCGACCACGTGCGGGGTGATCTTCACCCACTTCTTCTTCAGCATCGACGAGCCGGCGAACATCCAGATGCCGCGCACGACAAAGCCGGTGAGCGACAGCACCGCCGCCAGGGCGTGCAGGTGAATCCAGAAAGAGACTTGGGCCATGGGGTGATCGTCCGTGTGCTTCTCGAGGGTGCGACCGGCCCGTCACCGACAAGCAGGCAGGAGCCTGGAATCCGGGATCGGGCCATCAGGAGGCCAAAGCATAAAGCAAAGCCGCCACGCCCCCAATACGGCACCCGATCCGTTATCCGGCCCGTTATTCCGGCTGGCAGATCTGCCCGCGCGCGACCGCCACCAGGGTACGCACCGCCAGTCCGACGACCAGCACGACCGTCGCCACCACAAGCACCAGGGCAAGCCCGCCCCAGAAGGCATCTTCCGTGGCACCCGCCATCCGCAGGGTCGCGAGGGTCATGGCGGCCACCGGGAAGGAGTACGCCCACCAGGAAAGCGCGAACGGCAGGCGGACGAACCGACCGATTTGCCAGACCAGCAGCAGGGTCAGGAAAATGGCGACGTTGAACAGCACCAGTGCGAATCCGTCCGGAGCGGCGCCCGGATGCAACGCCAGCCAGGAGAGAAACCCGACGGCCGGCGGGGCGATGAAGATGAACAGCGTGGGCATCAGCTTGCCCGGCATCGGGTCATGGAAGAAGTAGCGGTACAGCAGGATGGCGAACAGCAGCGGCCAGAACACCAGCCCGACGCTGAAGAAGAACCACGACAAGGCCTCGTGACCCAGCGGCACACCGGCGATCGGCACCAGGATGTTGCCGACGATGGGAATGAACCATGCCGGGTTCGAATGGTGAATCTCGAAGTGCTGCTGGTGCATCCAGCGACTCAGGATGGCGAGCGTCAGCACCAGGTGGCCGGCCGTCCCGATGCCCCACAACAGGTGGGCGAGCCCGGGCCAGCGCTCGAGGGTGACCATGCCCAGCAGGATCAACCCGATCGTGATGGCAGGAAAGAAGCTCAGCTTGACCGGATGATTGAACTCGGCCCGCACCGCCGCAGGGTGGCGAACGCCCTTGACGAGATACAGCACCGCGATCAGGGCGAAAACGGCCAAATCGAGCGTCACCAGGGCGGTGGCGATGCCGCCCATCCACGCTCCGGGCTCAGCCAGCGCATCGATCACCAGGGTCAGGCCGGCCAGTCCCATCACGATCGCGAACATGGAAATGGGGAAGTGAGCCAGCCGCGTATCTGTCACCATCGATGTTTCCTCCGAGGGAATCCGACTCATAAACTGTGTCTATACAGCATACACAAAAATCAACCCCGCGCTGATGCCGACTTCGTGCAGGCAGGCAAGGTCTGGGTTCCCTAGACTAACGACACACATCACGCGTGAGGCATGTCATGCAACTACCCAACCATCTGGTCTCCCTGCCCATCGGCGTGATCGGCTGGCTGCTCACGCTTACCAGCGTCGCCTGGGCTGCGCGGGCCGCGCCCTGGCAGGCGTTGCGCGCCGATCCGATACGCATCCACCTGGTGTTGATCGCGATCGTCTTTCTCGTCGGCATGTGGTCGCTCTCGGCCACCCTGATGCCGGGACTGACCCTCCACCTTCTCGGCGTGGCCACCGTCACGCTGGTCATCGGCCTCGAGCTGACCCTGATCGCGGGCCTGATCGCGGCGATCGCCTCCGCCCTGATCTTCGGTCACGGACTGGCGATCGCCGGCTGGACGTTCCTCCTGAGCGCCGCCCTGCCCGCGGCCATCACCTACGGCATCACCCGGGTATCACAGCGCCTGTTGCCGCCGAACTTCTTCATCTATCTCTTCATCGGCGTGTTTCTTTCCGCCGTGCTCGGCGCGCTCGCCCACGGCGGGGGCACCGCCCTGGTGATCCTCGCACTGGGGCTCTACGACGTGGACATCGTCTGGAACAACTACCTGCGCATCCTGCCGTTGCTCGCCTTCCCCGAGGGGGTGATCAACGGCATGCTGATGACCGCGCTGGCGCTGGTCACCCCGCAGCTGGTGATCTCCTTCGACGATCACCGTTACATCGACGGGCAATGACGTCCGGGCGCGGGCGGATTGCGTCCTGACGTCGCGCGCTTGCAAGATGCAACTCCCTTCGTGTCATCAGTCGAACCTGGCTCGGGTAAACGTTTGTTTATGAACGGGCGTTCGATCCGACCCGAGTGGCACGGAACCTGCTTTAGCCCACCCCAGCCGAGCAGGAGTGAGCTCGGGTAATTCAAGACACGAGATATCAGGAGTTCCCATGAAGAAACTGACCGCGATTGCTTTCGCCTCCGGTCTGGCCGTTGCCTCCGGGCAGGCCATGGCCGCCGACGCCGATGCCGGCAAGAAGCTCTACGAGCAGAGCTGCGCCTCCTGCCACGGCCAGAAGGCCCAGGGCCAGGGCATGTTCCCGAAGCTCGCCGGCCACAGTGCTGACGAGACCGTGCAGGCACTGACACACTACAAGAACGGCGACCAGGACGCACTCAAGGAAATGGACGCCAACCTGGGCGGCTCGAACTTCGCCATCATGGCGCCGAACGCCGCCGGCCTGTCCGAAGGCGACATGGAAAACCTGGGCGCCTACATCGAGAGCCTCTAAGCCCTCGTGCCCTCGGCACCGGGGAACGTCCCCGGCAAACACGACCCGGACCGATGGTCCGGGTTTTTTTGTGGACGATGACCCATCCCGGGCATCTCGCAGGGCCATCATGAGACGCCCCGCGGACAGGGGGACGGGACGTTCTCAGCGCCCGCTGCGCAGGCGGTCGAGACGCAGGCGATCACGTGCGTCGAACAGCCGGCGGGCGCCCAACTGCACCGCCACCAGGGAGCCGAAGCCCGTCGCCGCGGTGATCAGGAAGATGATCAGGATCTGGTACTTCACCGCCTCGATCGGCGGCGTGCCGGCGAGAATCTGCCCCGTCATCATCCCCGGCAGGCTGATCACGCCGGCTGCGGCCAGCATGTTGAGCGTCGGGATCAACCCGGCGCGCATCGAGTCGGAGCGCAGCTCGGCGGTGGCCTCGCGCACCGAATGCCCCAGCACCAGCCGCGCCTCGATCTCGCGGCGGCTCCGCCAGGCCGTCTGGGTCAGGTTGTTCAGGGCCAGGCCGATGCCGGTCATGGTGTTGCCGAGGATCATCCCCAGCAGCGGGATCGAGTACTGTGGCGTGTACCAGGGATCGGTCTCGATCACGAAGGTGAGCGCCAGCACGGTCACGATCAGCGCCGTGGCGCTCATGGCCGCCAGACCGATCCCGTAGCCATGCCAGCCGCGGATGGCACGCTTCTGCCGGGCGACCACCTCGTAGCCGGCCAGCCCCATCATCACCAATGCGATCAGCACGATCCACGGCAGGGTGGCGGCGTCGAAGACCGCCTCGAGGATCACGCCCACCAGCAACAGCTGCAGCACCATGCGCGCGCTGTTCAAGGCCAGCGTGCGGAACAGGCCCAGGCCGAGCAGCACCTGCACCACGCCCAGCGCCAGCACCAGCCCCGCCGCCAGCGCCAGGTCGAAGGGGGTCAGGCTATACAGATCCATGCAGCACCCCTCCCTCGGCGGTCATCTCCAGCCAGCACCCGCCGTGCGACTCGACCTCGTGCGGGTCGTGGCTGACCCACACCGCCGCGGCCTGGTGCTCGCGCAGGTAGTCGAGCAGCAGCCCGGCCATCGCCTCGGCGTTGGCCCGATCGAGGTTGGCGGTCGGCTCGTCGAGCAACAGCACGCGCGGCTCGAGCGCCAGGGCACGCAGCATAGCCAGCCGCTGGCGCTCGCCCGAGGACAGCCGCTCGACCGGCGAATCCCATAGCGCGTCGCGCAGGTTGAGCCGCGACCACCACTCCTCCGGAGGCCGGGCGGGGAAGTGCTCCGCGACCGTCTCGGCCCACCAGCCGGACTCCGCCGGCACCAGCACCACCTGCCGACGCCAGTCGGTAGCGAGCACGGCCTGCTGCTCGTCGCCGTCGAGGTGGACCGCCCCCTCGTGCGGGGACAGGTCCGCCAGTGCACGCAGCATCTGGCTCTTGCCGATGCCCGACTCGCCGCGCACCGGCAGCACCTCGCCGCCAGCGAGCGCGAACGAAACCGGCGGGACGTTGGGCCCGCGCAGGTCCTTCACTTCGAACAACATGCCACCCCCTTCACGGAAACGCATCCCACAAACAAAACGCCGGCCCTCGGGCCGGCGTCGTTGGTGCCATCTGGGCCGATCAGCGGCCCAGATGGCAACGGCACTGCAGCGGTGTGTTACTGGGCCGCCGCACCTGCCGGGGCCTCACCGTCGGCCTCGGCCGGCAGCTCCTCGTCATCCATGACCTCGATGTAGGCACCGAGCGCCTCGATGTCGTCGTCGGTCAGGCCCTTGGCCTGCGGGATCATCGCGTAGGAGTTCGGACCCATCTCCTGGCCCTTGCGGTAGAGCTTCAGCAGGTTGATGGTCTGGTCCATCTTGGTGCCGACCAGCTTGGGCGCGTCGAACAGCTCGCCACCCTCGCCCTCGGCGCCGTGACAGATGGCGCAGGAGGAGTACAGCGCGCCGCCGCGATTGATCAGCGACTCGCTGACGATGCGCGGCTCGGCATCCTTCTCTTCCTTGCCGTCCTCGGCCTTGGCTTCGTCATCGTCCGACTTTGATTCACCATTGTCGCTGCCGCCGCCGTTGGTGCCACCGAACGCGTCGGCAATGTAGACCGACAGGTTGGCGATCTGCTCGTCGGAAAGGTTGGCCGCGTTCGGCGCCATGGTGCCGAAGCGGTCACCCAGCCCCTGCTCCTTGAGGTAGTCCTCGTCGCCATCGCGATAGGCGATCAGCTTCTTCTGGAGGTCGGCCGCATCCATCTCGGTCAGCTCGGGGAAGGCCCCGCCCTGACCCTTGCCGTCGTCACCGTGGCAGGATGCGCAGGAAGCGTAGGCCTCCTTGCCGGCTGCCACGTCACCATCGACCGCACCGCCGCCATTGCCGTTGCCGCCGTCGGCGGAGTCACCACCGCCGTCAGACGATTCACCGGCGCCACCACCGAACTCGTCACCGATGTAGGCGGCCAGGTCGGCGATGTCTTCGTCGGAGAGGTTGGCGGCGTTCGGCGCCATGGTGCCGAAGCGGTCACCCAGGCCGCGATCCTTCGCGAAATCCTCGTCGCCATCGCGATAGGCGATCAGGCTCTTTTCCGCATCCGACGCGGAGATGTCGGTCAAGGCCGGGAACGCGCCGCCCTGGCCCTTGCCGTCGTCCCCGTGGCAGGCCGCGCAAGAAGCGTACTTCTCCTTGCCTGCAGCGACATCGCCCTTGGCGTCGTCAGACTCGGACTTGTCGCCCTTGTCATCGGAGTCCGACTTGTCTTCGTCGGAGGAAGCGGTCTTGGTTTCCTCTTCCTTGGTTTCCGGTTTCTCGACCACCTGGCCTTCCAGGGCATTCTCGCCGGCGGTATTGAAGAGCGCGTTCACGAGATAGAACACGGCGACCAGCAGGACCAGCGCCGAGACGAAGCCAACCAGCTTCGACATCGGATCGACCTTGGGGGTATGTTGAGCCACGAGAGTCCTCCAGAATCTTTATCGTTTTGGCATGCGCAACGGCGCGTAGTATATCGGCAAAAATCTTCGTTTGACAGAACCGGCGCCCTCATGTCTCCCTCCGCACCGAAAAAAAACCGCTCTTCTGGTAAGGCCAATGCCTCGGGTGGCGCCAGAAAGCGCCCTCCCGGACTTTCCTCGCCGGTAGCCGAGCTACCTGGCGTCGGCCCGAAGGTGGCCGAAAAGCTCTCCCGACTGCAGATCGAGCGGGTCGAGGATCTCCTCTGGCATCAACCCCTGCGCTACGAGGATCGCGGCACGAAACAATCGCTCGACCCCGAGCGTATTCACGAGGCGGCGCTGTTCGAGGTGCGCATCACCGAGGTCCGCCCCCTGTTCCGCGGCAAGGCGAGACTGGTCTGTCAGGGCGTCGGCGAGGGCCCGAACGGGCCGGCGCCGCTGACGGTCTGGTTCTTCGGTCGCTTCGGCCCGACCCCTCAGGCCGGACGGACCTACCTCTTGTTCGGCGAACTGCAGCATGGACCGCAAGGACTGGAAATGGCCCAGCCCGAACTGGTCGCGCCCAACCAGATCGGCCAGATCCGCCCGGTCTACCCGGCCACCGAGGGCGTGGCCCAGCCCAAGCTGCGTCAGCTGGTCGAGGCGGCCCTCGAGGTGGCGGTGCGTGAGCTGCCTGACCCGCTGCCTGCCGCCATCCGTGAGGCCAATGGCTGGCCGCCCCTGATGAAGGCCCTGCAACGCATTCACCTGCCGAAGCGCAACGACGGTGTGCCTGATCGCGCCGAACCGGCACTGCAGCGTCTGATCACCGAGGAACTGGCCACCCACATACTCGCCCTGCGCCAGCGCCGGGCGGTCACCCGGCAGGTCGCCGCCCCGGCCATCGCGCCGCGCGAGCATCTGTTCGGTCAGCTGCTCGGCCAACTCGGCTTCACGCCCACCGGCGCCCAGAAACGGGTGATCGGCGAGATCAAGACCGACCTGGCCCAGCGGCTGCCGATGCTGCGACTGGTACAGGGCGACGTCGGCTCGGGCAAGACACTGGTCGCCGCGGCCGCCGCGCTGGACGTGATCGACGCCGGCTACCAGGTCGCGCTGATGGCGCCCACGGCACTGCTCGCCGAGCAGCACGCGCGCAACTTCGCGCAGTGGTTCGAGCCGCTGGGCCTGTCGGTGCGACTGATGAGCGGCCAGCAGTCGGCGGCTCGACGCCGTGAGGGGCTGGCGCAGCTGGCCGACGGACGCGCGCAGATCGTGATCGGTACCCATGCCCTGTTCCAGGAATCGGTGGACTTCCACCGACTGGGGCTGGTGATCGTCGACGAACAGCATCGCTTCGGCGTCCACCAGCGCCTGGCGCTGACGGACAAGGGGGCGAGCCAGGCGGGCGGCGCGCGCCGGCCGCACCAGTTGATCATGACCGCCACCCCCATCCCCCGCACGCTGGCCATGACGCAGTTCGCCGACCTCGATGTCTCGATCATCGACGAGCTGCCGCCGGGGCGCACACCTGTGACCACGGTGGTGGTGCGCGCCGACCGCCGCGGCGAAGTGATCGAGCGCATTGCCCGCGTGTGTGCCGAGGGGCGGCAGGCCTACTGGGTCTGCCCGCTGATCGAGGAGGGGCAGATCGAGGCGCAGGCGGCGGAGACCACCTTCGCCATGCTCGGCGAGGAATTGCCTCACCTGAGCATCGGCATGGTCCACGGGCGCATGTCGGCGTCCGACAAGCAGCGCGAGATGGCCCGATTCAAGGCCGGCGACTACCACCTGCTGGTGGCGACCACCGTGATCGAGGTGGGCGTGGACGTGCCCAACGCCTCGCTGATGATCATCGAGAACGCCGAACGCATGGGTCTGGCCCAGCTCCACCAGCTGCGCGGCCGCGTCGGGCGCGGCGCGACCGCCAGCCACTGCGTGCTGCTGTTCGAGGAACCGCTCTCCGATCGCGCCCGCGCGCGGCTGGCCCTGATGCGCGAGACCGAGGACGGCTTCCGGCTGGCCGAGGCGGACCTCGAACAGCGCGGCCCCGGCGAGGTGCTCGGCACCCGCCAGGCCGGCATCGCCAAGCTCAAGATCGCCAACCTGCTGGAAGACCAGGGCCGGCTCGAGGAAGCCGGGCGACTGGCCGACGAGCTGCTCGACCGGTTCCCTGACGCCGTCGCCCCGCTGATCTCGCGCTGGGTGGGCGCGGCGGGGCAATACGGGCAGGTGTAGCCGCTCCCCTTGCCCGCATTCGAGCGCTGACATACAGTTTTCCTAGTGCCCGAACCGGGCACGTCCAGCACGGGTGTCTCTTCGGCGCCCGGTGCGCCGCGACGAGCACTCTACCCGACCACGACGGTCGGCACGCCAGCCCACCCCAGGCACTGACGGAACCACGCGCCGGCCATGAAGCGACTCTGCCTCTCCCTGTTACTGCTGCTCGGTGCGTGCCTTGCCCCGGCAAGCGCACAGGAGAGTGGTGCGGCGTCCGTGGCCCTGGACGCCAAGGAGAAGGCCTTCCTCGAATCGAATCCGAGCGTCCGCGTCGCCATGATGATCGAGCACCCGCCGTTCACCGTGCTCGGCGACGGCTCGGGCAGCGGCTTCGAACATGAACTGCTGCATCTGATCGCCGACAAGACCGGGCTGACCTTCGAGAAGTCCTTCGGCCCCTGGGGCGAGTCGTTCCGGCGCTTTCGTGACGGCGAGGTCGACATGATCTCGAGCATCTCCTACAGCGAGAACCGCAGCGCCTTCACGCTTTACACCGAACCCTACTACGAACTGCCGATCTTCGTTTTCGTCCGCGACGACTTCGGCGACTACGGAGGGCTGTCCGACCTCGCCGGGCAACGCGTCGGGGTGATCGAGGACATCTTCTACGTCGACGCCCTCGAGGCCGAAGCCGACCTGGACCTGGTGCGCTTCGACACCTACCAGGAAATGACCCACGCGTTGGTCGTGGGCGAGATCGATGCGCTGGTGCAGAACCTCACCAACATCAACGCGGTGATCAAGCGCCGCGCCTACACCAATATCCGCATCGCCGGCGAACTGGACCTGCCCGGCGTGAACGAGGAAGACCTGCGCTTCGGCATCCGGCCGGACCAGCCCGAGCTGCACTCGATCATGCAGAAGGGCCTGGACGCCATTACCCCGGCCGAGTGGCGGGATCTCGTTTCCCGCTGGCTGGACGTGCGCGGTCGGCAAGCGATCCCCGGCGCTGCGCCAACCGTCTCGCTGAACGCGGCGGAACGGGACTACCTCGACACAGCCGGCCACGTCGACATCTGCATCGACCCCAACTGGATGCCCTTCGAGCGCTTCGACGAGAACGGCGAGCATGACGGCATCAGCGCCGACTACTTCGCCCTGTTCGAGCAGGCGCTGGGCGTGGACTTCCGCCCGCTACCGGTAGCGACCTGGTCCGAGTCGGTCGAGGCCCTCAAGGCCGGGCGATGCGACCTGTTCAGCCTCGCCATGCCCACACCGGAACGCGAGGCCTATCTCGAGTTCACCGACAGCTATATCCAGACCCCTTTGGTCGTCGCCACCCAGGCGGAGGTGGCGTTTCTCGACCGCCTGGACGACCTCGAGGGGCGCAAGATCGCCATCCCGGCGCTGTACGCCTTCGCCGAACTGCTGCGCGAGGAGTTCCCCGACCTCGATCTCGTCGAGGTCGCCGACATCGACGCCGGTCTGGACATGGTGCGTCGGGGGGAGGTCTTCGGCTACATCGGCACGCTCGCGACCATCGGCTACAAGCTGCAGACCGAGTACAGCGGCGAGTTACGCATCACCGGCGACACCGACAAGTCCTGGGACATGGGCGTGGCCGTGCGCAAGGACGAGCCGATCCTGCACGGCATCATGCAGAAGGCCGTCTCCAGCATTACCGAGGAGCAGCGACGCGAGATCAACAACAAGTGGATTTCCGTGCGCTACGACGAACGGGTCGACTACACGCTGCTCTGGCAGGTGACTGCCGTCTTCGGGCTACTGATGCTCGCCGGACTGGCCTTCTTCCTCAAGCAGGCCAACCTGAAACGACAGCTGGAAGCCGCCTACCGACAGACCGAGCGACTGGCCGTGACCGACAAGCTCACGGACGTATACAACCGTCACAAGCTGGACCAGGTCCTCGATGACGAAACCCGGAAGGCCGAACGCTACGACGAGACCTTCGGCGTGATCATCCTCGACATCGACCACTTCAAGACCATCAACGACCGTTTCGGCCACCGCGCCGGCGATGCCGTCCTGCGCGAATTCGTCGAGGTGCTGCGCCGCAACTGCCGCCAGACGGACATCCTCGGTCGCTGGGGCGGCGAGGAATTCCTGATCATCACCCCGCACGCCGACAAGTCCACCCTGATCGCCTTCACCGAGAAGTTGCGCCAGGCGATCGAGGCCGCCCCCTTCCCCGAGGCCGGCCACGTCACCACCAGCATCGGCGCCTCCCTATACCGCCGCGGCGACACCTCCGACGCCCTGCTCAAGCGCGCCGATGACGCGCTCTACGACGCCAAGCGTCAGGGTCGCAACATCGTGGCATTCCGATAGCGATAGCCCGGATTTGCTCCGGTCAACGACCACCCTGCAGGCGTCGCGCCGGGGGTCGTCATCCCGCGCTCGCTTGCACGCGATTCCGTCCCGCATCCTTGGCGGCGTAGAGCGCCGCGTCGGCGAGCCCCTCGAGCTCTTTCGTGGTCAGGCCGTCACGCATCTGGGCGACACCGACACTCACCGTGATGGTCCCGATACCCGGGAAGGGCATATCCGCGACGGCCGCGCGAATGCGTTCCGCCAGCTGCATCGCTCCCTCGAGGGTGGTGTGGGTGGCAATCACGAGGAATTCCTCGCCGCCCCATCGACCGAACTGGTCGGTCAATCGACACAGGTCATCGACGCGACGGGACAGTTCGACCAGCACCCGGTCACCGATCTGGTGGCCGTGGCTGTCGTTGATCCGCTTGAAGTGGTCGATGTCGAACATCAGCACCGAGAACGGTGTGTCGTAGCGCTGCCTCGCTACCTCGGCCGCCTCGATCAGTTCGTAGAGCTTGCCGCGATTGTAGACGCCGGTGAGGCGATCGTGCGTGGCCAGGTGCTGGAGCTCGCGTTCGACGCGTTTCTGCTCGCTGATGTCGTGGAAGACCGAGACGTAGTGCTCGATCGCGCCGTTGGCATCGGTCACCGCACAGACGGACTCCCACAAGGGCAGATTCCGGCCGCTCTTGTCGCAACGATGCACCTCGCCTTCCCAGTACCCCCGCCGCGAGAGTGACTCGGCCAGGCGACCGGGAAGTGCGGTGTCGTTCTCCGCCGAGTCGAGCATGGCGGGGTCGCGTCCGACCACCTCCTCGGCGCGATAGCCCGTCAGGCGGGTGAAGGCATCGTTGACGCGCTCGATACGCCAGTCCGGGCTCAGCAGCATCAGTGCCTGGCCGGTCTGGAAGGCGACGGCCAGCAGGCGCCGTTCGGATTCCAGTTCCCGGCGACGGGTGATATCCAGCAGGTAGCCACTGAGCGACTCGACATTGCCATCATTGTCGCGTTCGGCGACGACAAAGTCGTGCACCCACCGATAGTCCCCTGCGCCGTCCTGTAGGCGATACTCCCGTTCGACCTGGTCGACCGCGGACTTCTCCAGGGACTCGATCTGCTCGCTGCACTGGCGTCGGTCGCTCGGGTGAATGAAGTCGAGGTAGGGCTGCCCGATCAGTTCAGCCTGCGCGTGGCCGAAGGTGGGGTGGATATTGGGTGAGACGTAGGTGATCGGGCTGCCCGGTTCCCGTCGCCAGGCGAGCACGACGGTCGGGCCGCCAACGAAGCGATTGCGCTCGACCTCCAGGGCACGACGGTTCGCCTCCTGGGTAATCTCGTAGCTCACCCACTGCGCCATCAGCTTGATCAGCTGCCACTCATACGGGCTGAACGGCTCGCGGGGTTCGAGGCGCGAGAAGTTGAGGGTGCCGTACACGCTTTCACCGACGTGGATAGGCGCACCGAGGTACGCCTCGAGCCCCTGCTTTTCGTAGCAGGGGTGGCGACGAATGGACGACTGCCCGGCCTGGTGGAAGCCGGTGGGTCGGTCTGCCGCCAGGGTGTGGACGCAATAGGTCTCCTCGAGGTCGAACCGGGCGCCCGGCTCGATCACGTCACCCGGCGAGACGGCATTGCGCACGCGGTAATCGTTGCCCCGAACCCGGCTGATGATGCCGAAGGGCAGCTTGAAGAACGTCGCGCCCAGTTCGAGCAGCTTGCCCAGCCGCGTGTCGAGGTCGCTACTCGAGGCGGTGATGCTCAGCAGTTGCGCCAGTGTGCTTTGCCGGCGCTCGAGAGCGCGCTCGAGCGCCTTGTGACGACTGATGTCCCGCATGATGGTGGAAAGCCGCAGCAGGCGCCCGTCGTCATCACGATGCGCGAGGATGACCTGCGAGACCGGCAATTCTTTCCCGTCGGCGGTGAGCAGCGCGGTTTCGCCCTCCCACTGGCCGTCACGGATCGCCCCGGGAATGCCCTGCTCGCGAATCAGCTTCGAAGCCCACTCGGGGTGCGCCCAGTCGCCGGCCTCGACCGGACTGTCGGAGAACACCTCCCCGTCCACCGCGGCACGACTGTTCTCGGGCAGCCCGAGCAGACGCCTGCCACCACGATTGACGTACAGCACCCTGCCTTCGGGACACGCCAGGGAGATGAAGTCCGGGGTCGCCTCCATGATCGCGGTAAGCTCGCGCAGCCGGAATTCGCGCGCCTTCTCCTCGGAGAGGTCGCGCATGATGGTGGAGTAGTGGCTCACCTCGCCGTTCTTGTCATGGTGGGCGATGACCGTCTGCAGAACCGGGATCTCCTCGCCCTCCAGGGTCAAGAAGGCGGTTTCCCCCTTCCACACGCCCTGGGCACGCGCGGTCGGCAGGGCGACATTCTCGACGATCGACCAGGCCCAGTCCGGGTGACGCTCACGAATCGGGGAGGCATCCGGCTCTTGCGTCGGCCCCAGGCCGAGAAGGGACCGTCCGGCCTTGTTGTAGTAGAACGGGCGACCATCGACCCCTGCCATCGAGACCAGGTCCGGCATCGCCTCGATGATCGCCGTGAGGCGATCCTGTTCCTCCTCGAGCTCGCGCCGCTCGGTAATGTCCACGCCCACGCTCTGGAACTCGACCGCTTCGCCCTCCTCATTGAAGAAGGCGCGGTTGGTCCAGTGAATCCACCGCCTGCGCCCGTCGGCATCCACCAGCGCATTTTCGTTCTGGTTCACGGGGTGCTCGGGCGTCAGCCGGGCCAGTGTCGCGAGGATCTCGCCTCGTGCCTCCGGCTCGACTGCCTCGATCCAGCGTTGCCCCACCAGGTCCTCGGCGCGGGCACCCAGGTGATCCGCCAGCACGCTGTTGGCGAAGGTAATCGTGGTGTCGGGCAGGTAGCGATGGACGAGCTGCGGCTGGTTCTCGACCATGTCGCGGTAACGGGCCTCGCTCTCGGCCAGATACCGACGTGCCTCGTAGCGTTCGGTGACATCGACGAAGGTCGCGACGACCTTGTCGGGCTTCTTTTCACCATCGATGAACAGCGGTTCGCTGTTTATCCGTAGCCAGCGGATACTGCCATCCGGCTGGGGAAGCCCCATTTCCTCCTCGCGCACGGAAACGCCGTCACGAAGGCTGACCATGGCCGGGTGACTGTCACCGGGGAAAGGGCTGCCGTCGGTGTGGATGGCCTGCCAGGCCGGGTCTTCCGATCGCCGCCCGAGCAACGCGGGGTCGTCCAGGCCGAGGATCCGGCGCGCGGCCGGGTTCGCCTCGACGATCTCGCCGTCGCGATTCTGCAGCACCACTCCCTCGGCCATCGCCTCGAGAATGCTGCGATGACGAAGCTCGCTCTCCAGCAAGCGCTGGCGCATCCGCTGCTGCTCGGTGATGTCCATGATCACGCCGCCGAACGCCACTTCGCCGGAATCGAGGCGGCGGACCGTGGCCGTCACCGAGACCATGATCGGGTTGCCCTCGAGGGTCTGCAGCGGCAGCACCTCATCATGCAGTTGCCCCGCCTCGAGAAGCCTGTCGGAGAAGGACTGGCGGTCAGCCGGGTCACGGTAGAGCCGGGCCGTGGGCGTCGCCAGGAGTTCCTCGCGGCTGCCGGCCTCGAACAGCCGCACCATCGCCGGATTGACCGCCGAGAAGCACCCTTCCGCACCTGGGCGGTTCTCGTAGACGCCCACCGGCAGCGCCTCGAAGATGTCGCGGTAATACTCGAGACCCTGCTGGTAACGAACGGTCTCGGTGACGTCGTGGATGATCGAGTGCAGGCACTCGACACCGTCGACGGTCATCGGCCCGGTGTATACCTCGACGTGCCGCAACTCGCCGTTGGCTAGCCGGTGGCGGAAACGGAAATAGCGCCGTTCCTCGCGCCTGGCCCGCTGGCGCTCCTCGGCGACCTCCTCGGGGGGTGCTGCATTGATATCGTCGATCTTCAGCGAGAGCAGGGTGTTGCGGCCATAACCGTAGAACGAGACGGCCGCCGGATTGGCGTCCACGATCTGCCCGGAGTCGGCGGCGATCAGCAGCTTCGGGGCCGCGTTGCGCACGAACATCTCCTGGTAGAGATCATCGGCCCGAGCGCGCTCCGCCTCGAGCTCGGCTTCCAGTTGGCGAATGCGGTCTTCCGGCGTCGGCACGCGCGCTCCTCGTCTCAAGGGGATCTCTGCACGGTTCGGTGGTGTCTCTGCGGGACCGCCAAGGGGCCAGATGCAAGGCCCGGTACGCGGCAAATGGCCGCCGCCATTCGCAAGCGCCGCAAATGGTCCTTTGGCGGCCCACCTGGCGGGTTTGCCTGCACTCGTCGTTGCCGGCCCACGACGGGCCCGAGTCATCACCTTGGGCTCGCCTTCGGCCCGGTGCCTCGATTGCGAACCAATCCGCAAGCCAGAGGCGCCATCGATTCGTGCAGAGGTTCCCAAGCCATCGTCAATTACGCAGACACCATCATACCCGCCATTCCGGGCTGGTGGCATCGCCGGCGATCCACCCGATCGCCGCAAGCCGCGAGGGTCTTCCAGGCAGCTACCACGCCCACCGGGCTCGCCAGACGGTCGACAAGATCGCGGAACGCATGCGGGTTCCGCAAGGCGAAACCGATGAGAGGCGCAGAAGCCGCAGGGTCGTCTCGGCCAGGGGGGACAAACGGAGACCCCGGCCGCGGCAAGGCAAGACCCTTTCGGCTAAACGTCTCCGGGGCTCAACGGTTCCGGGGCTCCTCGATGTCGGACTCGCCCGTCTCGCCATCCGCGATCGGGAATTGATAATCGTAGGCCGCCTACGGGCCGGCCTGTCCCCGAGCTTCTCCCGGGGCCTCTCCCGGGGCCTTTTCCCCGACCGCCTGCGGGTACAGCGGCGAGAGAATGGCGATCACGACGCCCATTGCGGCGAACATGGCGAACCCCTCGTCGTAACCGAACCGGTCGATCAGCACGCCCACCAGCGGC
This sequence comes from Guyparkeria sp., assembly GCF_046540515.1. Taxonomy (GTDB): domain Bacteria; phylum Pseudomonadota; class Gammaproteobacteria; order Halothiobacillales; family Halothiobacillaceae; genus Guyparkeria. The sequence goes on along the minus strand of NZ_JBKHFB010000030.1, from coordinate 2,909 downwards.
GAGCCGGCCGCCTGCCCGAGCGAAATGGCCACGAAGGGCAGCACCGGCCCCATCGACAGGCGCCCCGGCAACAGGCGGATGCCGGTCATCAGGTAGAGCCCGGTCAGGCTCATGTAGGCAAGACCGAATACCAGCGCGGAGAATACTGCCAGAAACAGATTGCCGGGGCTGGCGGCGAGCAGCGCCAGGCTCGTCGACAGCATCATCAGCATCAGCGCCTGGGTGATGGGGGGGTTGTTGCGGTCGGCGAGATCGGCCACCGCCGCCCCGCCCAGGCCGGCAATGCCCACCGCCAGCCACAACCAGCCGGTTGCCCCCGGTGACAGATCGCCCAGCGTGACCACGAGATCCGGCGCGAAGATCCAGTAGGCCGCCGAGACGAAGCCCATCAGGAAGGCGAACACCGACAGTCGTCCCAGGCGCCACCATTGGCCGCGGCTGATCGGCGGGGCAGCTTCGGACGGCGTGACCCGCGACACCGAGGGAATGACGAACCATGTGGCCACCAGCCCGACCACGGCCAGGACGGCAAACGAGCCGTAGGTAATCCGCCACGCATCGGCCAGGAACAGCACGGTCGGTACGGCCACGACCACCCCCACGCTGGTGCCCGCATTCATGATCGAGCTCACCCGACCGTGCATCGAACGGTCGACCACCGCCTGCATCGCACCCGACAGCGCCGGCATCATCAGGCCGGTCGAGACGCCGCAGGCGAACACGCCGAGACCCAGCGACAGGCCATTCGGGGCCAGGCTGATCACCAGTAGCCCGCTGGCCGCGAGCGTGCCCGACAGCATCGCCGTGTAACGGGCGCCCATCCGCCTGGCGAGTACCGGCGCGGCGAACGAGGCGGGGATGAAACTGAGCAGCGGCAGCGCGCCGATCACGCCAACCACCTCCGCCGACAGCTCCAGGTCGGCGCGGATCGGCGGCACGAACAGGCCGAAGGCAAAGCGCGCGAGCCCGTAGGTGATGGCGATCAGGCCGGCGCCGAACAACGCGAATCTCATGCTGGGAGGAAACGTCATGCCTGTCCGCCTTGCTCGTAACGAGAATGTCGCCCCTGGGCCGGACCGATGCGAAACACGAGTAAAGAGACTAGGCCGCCACCCCGCGGGGTTCAAACAGGCTCCCTGTCTGCGCGGACAACCACCCGCTGCACTCGCAAGACATTGCCCTGCAGGTGGATCAGGTTTAGGGCAGGAGACGGAACCCCTTGCGGCGGTGGCGGAACGGTTCCGGACATTTGTTTCGCTCGGGGGGTTCGGTCAAATGACGCTGGCGACGCCCGAGGCACTTCCTCTTGGGCAGGCAAGAGAAAGTGCCTCTCACTGCTTGGCAGCGAGGCCCGATCAAAGCGCACAAGCGATCTGGCGTGCGAAACCGAAATGCACCAAATAAAGAGTCCTGACCTCTTTTCCCGATGTTGAGGCTTGCAAGGGAATTGCGGCTACCGCGCCACCCGGTCCTCCGGGTCAGATCGGCACATCGCTAGTCGAAAAGGGGGACGAGCAAACCGCCGATCAGCCAGGCGAGGGCCAGCATCGCCAGGCCGCGGAGAATCTTGTGGGTCAACGAGGCGCCACCGTGATCGTGGTGATGTCCATGGCCATGATGCCTCGCCCGGTACGCGAACCAGAGCAGCACAGCGGTGACCGCGAGCAGAATCCCGTTCAGCACCAGTTGGTAGTTCAACTGGAAGAACTCACGCTCGCCCATGGTGACGTTGCCGAAATCCGGCAGCAGGCCCAGAAAGGCAAGGCTGTAGTGCAGGGTTACCGCCACGAGGACGATCCCCACCAGCATCAAAGCCAGGATGTAGAGGGCCATCTTCCAGCCGTAGTAGGCGGCGTTGATCCTGAGGACGGGCAGGACCACCAGATCCGAAAAGATGAATGCCATCACCCCGGCAAAGGACACCCCCTGGGAGAACAGCACGGCGGCCAGCGGAATATTCCCCATCGAACCGATGAAGGTAAAGAAAGCCGCCACTGGCCCCACCAGGGCCTGGGCCAGAACCGCGAGAAATCCCGGGTTTGCCGCATTCTCGCCGCCAGCGCCCATGAACAGGGCATGAAAGACACTCTGCGGAACCATGGCCGAGATGATGCCCGCCACCGTGAAGCCGATCAGGACGTCCTTCCAGACCATCTGCCACTCCATGACGTAGGTCTGCCCGATCTGTTGCCAGCCCTCGATACTGGTTATCTTTTCCTTCCAGTTCTTGCCGCTCGCTTCGCCGCCCTCCTCGATATCCTCCATCTTGCGGCGGGCATGGGCCTCGAGTCGCCGTGGACGGGTAATCCGCACCAGCAACCAGACGACCAGGATCAGGAGAATGCCGCCAACGTATTCACCGACGACAAACTGCCAGCCGAGGAATACCGCGATGACCATCCCCAGCTCGATGACCAGGTTGGTCGACGCAAGCAGAAATGCCAGCGAAGGCGCGAGCCCCGCGCCCTTCTGAAATATCGCTCGCGTGCTCGCCAGCGCGGAGAAACTGCAGGAACTGGAAAGAAAGCCGAAAAAAGTACCCAACGCCATACTCTTCGGCCCTTCCCTTCCCATTAATCGCTGCATGCGACTGCGCGTGACCAGCACCTGGATCAGGCTGCTGATCACATAGCCGAGGATGAACGCCCACAGCGCCATCCAGAAGAACCCCAGCGTGGTAACTGCCGCTTCGTGCCACAAGGCGGTGAATTCAGCCATTCACTCTCGCTCCTGCCCAAAAAGCGTGTTCCGATCCGGGAGCGACCCCGATCCTTGCGGAGGGTTGACGGGCGCATGTGCCCGATGAGAGAGACGATTGACTTGTCAAGGCGGAATCCAGCCTTTTGTGTTGCCGACACGTTCCACTCACTTTAGGCGAGAAAACGGCCGGGCGGCAGCTCGCCGCCGTC
>NZ_JBKHFB010000029.1:0-20271 GCF_046540515.1 Guyparkeria sp. | reverse complement strand
CCTCGTCACCCGGCTCGACGCAGCGCAGGTCGAGCAGCAGCGCATCGTCCTCGATCCGCCCGATCACGGGCCGCGGCAGGGCGCGCAGGCCGGCCTCGATGCGATGCAGGATGCCGGCGCGCCGGCCCTCCGGGCGGATGGCCAGCCCGGCCGAGGGCAGCCGGTCGATCGGCAGCGAGCCCGAACCGATCTGCGAGCGCAGCGGCGCGATGCTCACGGTGACCGGCTGCTCGACCAGTGCGCGCTCCACCGCGGGCCGCAATCGCTCGGCGACTCCCGCAATCTCGTCCTCGGGCCGGGTCAGTTGACGCAGGGCGGTCAGGCGCTCGCCCAGACGGTCCGGGTCGCGGTAGAGGCGCAGCACCGCTTCAAGTGCGGCCAAAGTGAGCTTGCCCACGCGCAGGGCGCGCTTGAGCGGGTTTCGCTTGATCGCCTCGACCAGATCCCGCCGCCCGACGATCAGCCCCGCCTGCGGCCCGCCGAGCAGCTTGTCGCCGGAGAAGGTGACCAGGTCCGCGCCCGCCTCGATGCTCTCTCGCGGGGTGGGCTCGTGCGGCAGGCCGAAGCGCGAGAGGTCGGTCAGGGTGCCGGAGCCCAGATCCACCACGAAGGGCAGGTCATGTTCATGGGCCAGATCGGCCAGCTCTCGCTCGGGCACGGCCTTGGTAAAGCCCTCGATGGCGTAGTTGCTGGTGTGGACCTTCATCAGCATGGCGGTCTTCTTGCCGATCGCCTCGCGAAAGTCCTTCAGGTGCGTGCGGTTGGTGGTGCCCACTTCCTTCAGTTTCGCCCCGGCGCGGCTCATGATGTCGGGCACGCGGAAGGCCCCGCCGATCTCCACCAGCTCGCCGCGCGAGACGATCACCTTGCGCTTTCTGGCCAGGGTGTCGAGCAGCAGCATCACCGCCGCGGCGTTGTTGTTGACCACCGTGGCCGCCTCGGCGCCGGTGAGCTCGCAGATGATCGACTCGACCACGTCGTCGCGGTCGCCGCGCCGGCCGGTGGCCAGATCGTATTCCAGCGCGCAGGGCGAACGCGCCGCGGCCGTCAGGGCCTCGATCGCCTCCTCGGGCAGCGGCGCGCGACCGAGGTTGGTATGCAGCACCGTGCCGGTGAGATTGAACACCGGTCGCAACGCGGGACGGGCCTGGATCTCGGCCGCCCTGACGATTCGCTCGATCAACTCGGCTTCTCCCGGCACCGGGAGGCCGTCACGGGCCACGACCCGCGTTTCGGCGAGCACGTGGCGGGCGAGTTCGGTCACCACTTGCCGACCATGGTGCTCGATCGACTCGGCCAGGGCCGGGGTCTCCAGCAGCCTGCCGACCGAGGGCAGTCGGGAAAGATCGCTCGTCTTGTCGTCCATGCTCGTCTCTTGCGTGGTTTTCGGAAAACTCGCCAAAAAAACCCCGCCGGTTGGGGCGGGGTGGGGTCGGGCCGGTAGCCTAGGCGACGATTACTCGTCGGTCGGCTGCCAGTGTTCCCAGACCTTCGCGACCAGGTCGGGGCCTGGCTTGAGCGTGGGCTTGCCCGGCTCCCAGCCGGCAGGGCAGACCTCGGCGCCGTTCGTCTCACGCACGTGCTGGTAAGCCTGGATCTGCCGGATGGTCTCCGACAGCTTGCGGCCCACCGGCGGCGTCAGGGTCTCGGCGGCCTGGATCACGCCGTCCGGGTCGATGATGAAGCGGCCACGGAGTTCAACCCCCGCCTCTTCATCCCAGACACCGTACGCCCGGCCGATGGCACCGTTCTGGTCGGCGGCCATGTGGAACGGCACGCCGCCGTCGGCCATCTTGCTCAACTCGACGTCGTCCCAGACCTTGTGGACGAAATGACTGTCCACACTGACGGAAATGACTTCGACACCCAGATCCTGGAGCTTCTGATAGTTCGCCGCGACCGCGGACACTTCAGTTGCTCAGACGAAGGTGAAATCACCCGGATAGAAACAGAGCACGATCCACTTGCCGGCAAAATCGGACAGGCTCACGTTGGTGAACTTGCCCCGGTAGTAGGCGGGTGCACTGAAATCCGGGGCTTGCTTGCCCACTCGTGCAGTCATTACGGGTTCCTCTACTTCACGGACTGGCTCCGTTGCACGCGACTCCTCCGGCTGGCCGGAGGCGACCTTGGAGGCCGGTCGTGCGCAGGAACTGGAGTCATCGCTCATGGTTGCCTCCTTTATCACGCCAAAAGACGCGCTATTGAAGCTAGCCAAGACGCGACCCCGGGTCAATAGCGCCAAGCGCGGGACGATCGAACGACAAGCCGGCGCAGCCGAAGCCATCTCGACTCGCAGCCATTGCCGAGAGCGGCCCTGCCCAACGAATAAGCCCCTGATGAGTCAGGGGCTTGAGTAGGTATTGCAACAATTAACGCTTAGGTGATTCCTAGAACGGAATATCGTCCTCGCCAAAGCCGTCGTCGATCGACTTGGCCGGGCGCTGGTCCTGGCTGGGCGGCGGGGGCGGCGCGCCGTAGTCCGACTGGCCGCCACCGTAGCCCGCACCGGCGCCGGCCGCGGCACCACCTCCGTAACCGCCACCGTAGCCACCCTGACTGGCCTGCTGGCCACCGCCGTAGCCGCCACCCTGACCGCCACCGGCACCCGGCCGACCGCCGAGCATCTGCATTTCGTTGGCGACGATCTCGGTGGTGTAGCGGTCCTGGCCGTCCTGGCCCTGCCACTTGCGGGTCTGCAGGCGGCCTTCGATGTAGACCTGGCTGCCCTTCTTCAGGTACTCGCCGGCGATCTCGGCGAGCTTGCCGAAGAAGACGATGCGGTGCCACTCGGTGTTCTCGCGGTTCTCGCCGGTGGTCTTGTCGCGCCACTGCTCGGAGGTGGCCACGCGGATGTTGGTGACCTGCCCGCCGGACGGCAGGTAGCGCACGTCCGGATCGACCCCGAGGTTGCCGATGATGATTGCCTTGTTCACACCGCGGCTAGCCATATTCAAACTCCTTGTGGTTCCTGCCGACCGGTCGCGTCACCGGCCCTTGCGAGCGCAAACCGTCACTATAAAGCATTCATATCCCGGCAACGAGATCGTCTTGCATTCGGCTACACTACTCGGTTCCGCGCCCACCGGCGGCGGGCACACTCACACGAGCGACTTCCCTGCACCATGGCCGATCCGTTCATCCGCATCCGCGGCGCACGCACGCACAATCTCAAGAACATCGACGTCGACCTGCCCCGCGAGAAGCTGATCGTCTTCACCGGGCTGTCGGGCTCGGGCAAGTCGTCGCTGGCCTTCGACACGATCTTCGCCGAGGGCCAGCGCCGCTACGTCGAGTCGCTGTCGGCCTACGCGCGCCAGTTCCTGTCGATGATGGACAAGCCGGACGTCGACACCATCGAGGGGCTGTCGCCCGCGATCTCGATCGAGCAGAAGACCACCTCGCACAACCCGCGCTCGACGGTGGGCACGGTCACCGAGATCTACGACTACCTGCGCCTGCTTTACGCCCGCGCCGGCATCCCGCGCTGCCCGGAACACGACATCGACCTGACCGCGCAGACGGTCTCGCAGATGGTCGACCACGTGATGGACCTGCCCGAGGGCTCCAAGTGGCTGCTGCTCGCGCCGGTGATCGAGAACCGCAAGGGCGAGCACCACAAGCTGTTCGCCGAATGGCAGTCGCAGGGCTTTCTGCGGGTGCGCATCAACGGCACCGTCTACGAGATCGACGAGATCCCGACCCTCGATCCCAAGACCAAGAACACGATCGAGGTGGTGGTCGACCGCTTCAAGGTGCGCGACGACCTGCAGCTGCGGCTGGCCGAATCCTTCGAGACCGCGCTGCGCCTGGCCGACGGGCAGGCGATGGTGGTCTCCATGGATTCCGACGAGGAACACGTCTTCTCCTCCAAGCACGCCTGCCCGAAGTGTGGCTACTCGCTGGGCGAGCTCGAGCCCCGGCTGTTCTCGTTCAACAACCCGGTCGGCGCCTGCCCGAGCTGCGACGGGCTGGGCGTGAAGCAGTTCTTCGACCCGCAGAAGGTGATCATCAACCCCGAGCTGTCGCTGGCCGCCGGCGCGGTGCGCGGCTGGGACCGACGCAACGCCTACTACCACGCGCTGCTCTCCTCACTGGCGCGTCACTACGAGTTCGACCTGGAGACCCCGTGGGAGGAACTGCCCGAGGACCTGCGCGAGGTCATCCTGCACGGGTCCGGCAAGGAGAAGATCGCGTTTACCTACATCGGCCCGCGCGGCCGGACGAAGGAGCGCACCCACCCCTGGGAGGGCGTGCTGCCCAACATGGAGCGGCGCTACCGCGAGACCGAGTCGCAGGCGGTGCGCGAGGAACTGGCGCGCTACATCTCGGAACAGGCCTGCCCGAGCTGTCACGGCACCCGCCTGAACCGCGCCGCGCGGCACGTGTTCATCGACGGATTCAACCTGCCGACGGTCACGCGCTGGTCGATCGGCCACTCGGCGGGCTTCTTCGATGAGCTGGCGCTGGAGGGCGCCCGCGGCGAGATCGCCACGCCGATCGTGCGCGAGATCCGCGCGCGCCTGAAGTTCCTCAACGACGTGGGACTCAACTACCTGTCGCTCGACCGCAGCGCGGAGACCCTCTCGGGCGGCGAGGCCCAGCGCATCCGGCTGGCCAGCCAGATCGGCTCGGGGCTGGTGGGCGTGTCCTACATCCTCGACGAGCCGTCGATCGGCCTGCACCAGCGCGACAACGACCGCCTGCTGGGCACGCTCACCCACCTGCGCGATCTCGGCAACACGGTGATCGTGGTCGAGCACGACGAGGACGCCATCCGCTCGGCCGACTTCGTCCTCGACATCGGCCCCGGCGCGGGCGCGCATGGCGGGCAGGTGGTCGCCCAAGGCACGCCGAAAGAGATCGAGGCCAACCAGGACTCGCTGACCGGGCAGTACCTCTCCGGCAAGCGCGAGATCGCGGTGCCCGAACGTCACCGCGCCGATCCCGAGAAGATGCTGACCCTCGAGGGGGCGACAGGCCACAACCTCGCCGGTGACCCGTTGCATGTCCCGCTGGGCTTGTTCACCTGCATCACCGGCGTGTCCGGCTCGGGCAAGTCGACGCTGATCAACGACACCCTGTACAAGATCTGCGCCCACCAGCTCAATCGCGCCAGCGCAACCGCCGCGCCGTACGAGACCATCCACGGGCTCGAGCAGCTCGACAAGGTCATCGACATCGACCAGTCACCGATCGGACGCACGCCGCGCTCGAACCCGGCGACCTACACGGGTCTGTTCACCACCATCCGCGAGCTGTTCGCCGGCACCCAGGAGGCGCGCTCACGCGGCTACACGCCGGGGCGCTTCTCCTTCAACGTCAAGGGCGGGCGCTGCGAAGCCTGCCAGGGCGATGGCGTGATCAAGGTGGAGATGCACTTTTTGCCCGACGTGTACGTGCCCTGCGACGTCTGCGGCGGGGCGCGCTACAACCGCGAGACGCTGGACATCCGCTACAAGGACAAGACCATCGCCGACGTGCTGGAGATGACCATCGAGGAGGCGGCCGCCTTCTTCGAGGCGGTGCCCAGCCTGCACCGCAAGCTGTCCACCCTGATGGACGTCGGGCTGGGTTACGTGAAGCTCGGGCAGAACGCAACCACGCTCTCCGGCGGCGAGGCCCAGCGGGTCAAGCTCTCGCGCGAGCTGGCCAAGCGCGACACCGGCCACACGCTCTACATCCTCGACGAGCCGACCACCGGCCTGCACTTCGAGGACGTGGCGCAACTGCTCCGTGTGCTCTACCGCCTGCGCGACCACGGCAATACCGTGGTGGTGATCGAGCACAACCTCGACGTGATCAAGACCGCCGACTGGATCGTCGACCTCGGCCCGGAAGGCGGCTCGGGTGGCGGGCGGATCATCGCCTCCGGCACCCCCGAGCAGGTCGCCACCGTGGAGGGTTCGTACACCGGGTATTACCTCGAGCGGATGCTGGCGCCGGCGAAGGCCTGACCGGCCACCGCCCCATTGTGGGAGCGAGCCCAGCTCGCCAAACGCGCCGTTGGCGCGTGTCCCGGTCCGGGCCATCTCGTCCGGGTCGAATCGCGGGCATCCCGTTTGCCGGCACAGCCGCTGACGCGGCTTTCGCGAGCGAGGCTCGCTCCCACGGGGATTACTCGAGGGATTACTCGAGGGTGCGCTGCAGGCTCTCGAGCATGTCGCGGGTCTTTTCCTTGGTCTTGTCGATGACGTCGGAGGTGGTGTCCTTGGTCGCCCGCCAGGCGCTGGAGGCGCCCGACTTGGTGTTCGACCAGATGTCGGCGGCGGCTGCCTTGGTATCGGCCCACCAGTCGTTGTCGACACGCGGGTAGTCGCGCACCTGGTCGAGCTCGTCGTTCAGGAACACGGCATAGGACACGCGGTCGAGTCGGTCGCTCGAGCGGGTCGCCACGGAGAACTGCTGCACCTCGACGAAGCGGTGGTCGTCGTTACCCACGCCGTCGATGTCAGCGTCCAGTTCAATCACCAGGCCATGGACCTTCATGTTCTCGGCGACCAGCACGTCCTCGACCTCGCCCACCTCGCGGTTCTCGTCGGTGGCGAGAAAGACGTCCGCCCCGATCAGGGCGTTCATGGAATAGAGCCCTTCGGGCGCTTCTTCCGCCAAGGCGGGTTGGGCCAACGTCACGGCCATGGCGCCAGCCAACAGAGTGTTCGCACGGTTCATCACGGGTTCTCCTATTCGGTTGCGGCGCACTCGACGCAGCGCGTCACGCTGGGATCGTTTTGGAGTCGACGGGCGGGAATGGGTTCCCCACAGACGAAGCAGTCGCCGTACTCGTCGTTTTCCATCCGGCGCAGGGCGCCCTCGATGCGCGCGAGCTCTCGCTCCCACCGAGCGCAGACGGCTCGGGCCATCTCTCGATCCTGCCGCGCCTCCACGCGAGACAGCTGACTCTGGCACGAATTATCGATCTCCACCCGCGCGGCGGACTCGGCGTTGCCGATCAGCAATTGTCGCAATGCCTCGCGTCTTTCGAGCAACTGCGCGCGGAGTGCCTCTCGCAGGGCTTCATCCATGGGGCGGTCAGTCGATCTTGATCTTGGTGTAGCCGCGCTGCGCGTAGGCGGCGGCGGAGACGAAGGTATTGCCCACCTCGACCAACGGCTCGACCAGGTCGGCCTGGGTAATGCCCGCGCGGCGGCTGGCAATCGAGCAGACCTCCATGCGATCGATGCCGTCCAGGGCATGCAGCTCGGCCAGCTTCGTCTGGATCTCCAGGATCGTCTGGGCGTTATCGATATCGCGTTCGGCCGCATCACGCGTGAGCAGACGCACCGCGCCACCCCGAAAGCCGAACACCATCCGCGGCGTCACTCCCTGACGCTCCAGGTCGCGATAGGTCTGCTCGATCACGCCGAGTCGGGCCAGCAGGGCATCCGGATCGGACAGGGTGACATCCCACAGGATGCGCCCTTCCTCGATGCCCTGCAACGCGTGCGAGTCGTCCGGTCGCGGCACGTCGCCCGCCACCGTCGGACCGGCCAGCAGCATGACCATCAGGCCCAGCGTCAATCGGCGCATGAGCATTTCCTCCTTGTGCACGATCACGAACATCCTCGAAGTAAAGCTCATCGGCGGGCCGCTTCCAAGCCGTCATGCAAAAGAAAGCCGCCCGCGGGAGGCCCGGGACGGCTGTCGTTGCGACCGGTTGTCGGGTCGATCAGAACTCGAATTCCATCTTCTCGAAGACGCGCCCGGCATTGCGCGCGGCCAGCTCGTCGTAGGTGTGCCAGTGGGAAAACTGGCTCTGGTCAAGCTCGTATGCATCCTGCAGGGTGCCGCCCTCGTCGATGATCTTGCCGATCTCGGTGCGGAGGAACTCGAGGTAGTCCGCGGTGTAGTGCTCGACCGTCTCGAGGTCGGTGGGTCCGCCGTGGCCCGGGATGATGGTCTTGCCCTCGGCGACTTCGGCGAACTTCGGCCAGGTCTCCAGCCAGGCGGCGGTGTCGGTGTACTCGAAGATCGGCAGCATGCGGACATTGAAGGCCATATCCCCGGCGATCACGACGTCGCGCTCGGGGATGACCACCGAGATGTCACCCGGGGAGTGCGCCTCGCCGAAGTAGACCACTTCGGCGGTCAGTCCACCCAGGTCCAGCTCGATACGGTCGTCGAAGGTGCGGCTCACGGAGACGGCCTCCTCGGTGCCCTCGGCCTTCTCCTCGGCGATGTCCTTGAGCTGGTCGAGATACTCGGCGGCATGGTCGTCGTAGTACTCGGCGGCGTCAACGTGCGCGATCACCTCGGCGCCCTGCTCGATCCAGTAACCGGTGGCCATGGCGGCGTGCAGCTGGCCGTTCTCGTTGACCACGTACTTCACCGGCACGTCGGTCTGCTTCTTGATCTCCTCGTGCAGGGCCTCGGCGAGCTGGTAAGAGGCGCCGGCGTTCATCACCAGCACCGCATCCTCGCCGATGACGAACGAGAGGTTGTTGTTGTGCAGCGAGTTCTCGTAGGTGTACGGCTGAGTCGCACCGATCGCCGACCAGACGTCATCGGTGACTTCCTGCGGCATGTCGTAAAGGATCGAGTCCGGGGCCTTGTCTTCCGGATTGTCGTCCTCGGCCAGGGCCGGACCGGCTATCAGACCGGTGGTCGCCATCGCCAGCAGCGCGCTGCCGGCCAGATTGCGCGTGTCTCTCATCCAATCATTGAGCATGGGTACCCCTCCTTGCCTTGTAACGGCATTCCCGATTGTCCGGGATGTAATTGCTTAGCCCCCTAACCATCTCGCTGTTGCCGACGGGAAACAAGCCCAACGCCATTCAGGTTTTTGATTTGGAAGCACGTGCGTTAATGAACATTCAATCAACCTATTGATTGTATCAGTTCCAGCCTAGTCCGCTACGCGTCTTCCAGTACGAGCCGGCGGACTCGGCCAACGCCGCGAGGGCCCGGCGGTCCGCCGGCGCAAGCGACACCGCCGACGCCCGGAGATTGGCGACCAGTTGCGTCTCGTTGCCCGCACCGGAAAGCACCATGTCCACGAAGGGATGGTCCAGCAGCCAGGCGATCGCGATCGCGTCCCGGCCGACGCCGTGCCGTCCGGCCACCGCATCCAGGGTCTTCATGGCCGCAGTATCCCCCTGTCGGTCGTTGCGCGAGGTGAGCCTGCCGTTGGCGACCGCCTCCTTGACGATCACGGCCATGCCGGCCTCGGAGGCTTTTTCCAGCTGGCCCAGCACCGACGGTTCGAGCAGGTTGGCGGTCGCCTGCACCGCAGCGAACAGCGGGCGGCCATCGATCTCGACAGCCATCGCGCGGCCCAGGGTCTCGGCCTGGGCGGGGCCGCTGGTGGTCAGGCCGACGGCCACCCCCTGGTCGCGCAGTTCCCCGAGACGATCGAGCACGGCCGCGTTCTCCAGCACGCCGGAGTCGAGAGTGGCGGAGTGGATCTGATAGAGCGCGGGCGGAAACCCGAGCGCCTGGCGTGTTTCGTCCCATTGGCGATCGAGCACCTCGCGGCTGTGCTCCTTGACCTCGTGGACGTCGGCATCGACCCGCCAGCCGGCGGTGTAGGTGTAGCCCCATTTCGAGCCCACCGTCGGACGCTGCGGCTCGGGCCGCCCCGCGAGCCAGTCGCCCAGGAATGCCTCGGCGCGACCGTAGGAACGCGCGGCATCCACGTAACGCACCCCGTGTCGCCAGGCGGCGTCGAGCATGGCGTGGCAATGGGCGCGCATCGCCTCGACGCCGCGGTCGTCGGGCATGTCCTCGCCGTGACCCAGGTTGATGTAACCGGGTCGGCCCAGGGCGGCCAACCCCAGACCGATGCGAGGCTGCGGAAGGGTGAGGCGTTTTTCGGGCATGAACAACGGTGGCTCTCGATTCGCAAGGGGATGGCATCAACTTTGACCCGCCAAGCGGGTAAAGTTGACGGAGACAAAACCGGTGGCCCGACACCGGCCACCAAAGCACGAGGAGAGGCTAGCATGCAGGGTTTCCACCTGGGACCACCGATTCACCGCGTCGTCAGAGGGCTGGAACTGTTCGGCCTGGTGGTGATCCTGATCGCCACCTTCGTCGCCGCCGGCCAGGACATCGGCGAGATGATCGACGCCCGGCACGTCACGCTTGCCGACCTGCTGCTGCTGTTCCTGTACCTGGAGGTGCTGGCGATGATCGGCGCCTACCTGCAGACCGGCCGGCTGCCGATCCGCTTCCCGATCTACATCGGCATCATCGCACTGGCGCGATTCCTGGTGCTCGAAATCAAGGATCTCGAAGCGTGGAAGATGCTGGCGGTCGGCGCGACCATGCTGATCCTGGCCGGCACGGTCCTGCTGTTGCGGTACGGACACCTCAAGCTGCCGTATCCGGAGAACGAGCTCGACCTGGAGGCACCGGAGACCAAATGGCGGCAACGTGACTCGAGCGACGATGCCTGAAACGAGACGGGCCGGCATGATGCCGGCCCGTTTCGATCCTGCCCGTCGACAAGGCGATTGCCCGGTCAGATGTGGGTACGTTCCTTACCCTCGTCGGCATCCCCTCGATGGGTATCGATGCCCTTCTGCTGGAATATGACGTACTCGGCGATGTTGGCGCAGTGGTCGCCAATCCGTTCGATCGCTCGCATGCAGTAGAGCATGCGCAGGCTCAGATCGCCCTTGTTCGGGTTGTCGGCCATGTAATCGAGCAGCACGTCGTGAACCATGTTGTACTCGTGGTTCACGTGCGTGTCGCGGCGAATGATCTCCTCGGCAGCCACGTAGTCCTGGCGGACGAAGGCGTCCAGCGCATCGTGCATCATGCCCTTGACGATCCGGCCCATCACGCGAAAGTGGGTGGCAAACGAAGTGGACTGGAGCGTCGGACCTACCTCCTCGGCGATTCGCGCGAGCTTCTCGGACTTGTCGCCGATGCGCTCGAGGTCGGTGATCGCCTTGACGATCGCCATGATCGCGCGCAGGTCGCTGGCGGTGGGCGCGTAACGGGCGATGATGTGAATCGCCAGCTCGTCGATGGAGGTCTCGAGGCGATCGATCTCGTAGTCCTGCTCCATCGCCACGCGGCCACGCTCGGCGTCCCCGTCGAGCAGGTAGGCCAGCGCGTCGTCGAAATGCTGCTCGGCCACGCCGCCCATGTTCATCAGCAGCGATCGCAGCGCGCCGAGATCGTCGTCGTAACGGGTGAGGGTATGCGGCGTCAGGTTGGGCGTGTCTTTATCGCTCATTTGCTCGGGATCTCCTTGAAGCGGCTTGTCTCGGCCCGGTTGCTGGGGTTTACTCGTGGCGGGGGTGGCCAATCGAGGACATGAAGGTCGTAACGGCCCTGTCATGCCCGCCGGGCAGACTGGACGGCCACCAGACGCAAGGGCCGGCCGCCCAAATGAACATACTTTAACCGACTTTACTTTGCAGAATAATGACAACCACCGACGAGAAACCCCTGCCCTTCATCAACCGCGAACTGAGCCTGCTCGGTTTCAACCGCCGCGTGCTCGAACTGGCACAGGACCGTAACGTGCCGCTGCTCGAGCGGCTCAAGTTCCTCTGCATCTCCTCGTCCAATCTCGACGAGTTCTTCGAGGTGCGCGTCGGCACGCTCACCCAGCAGATTCGCGCCGGCATCAGTCGCCCCGACGACGCCGGGCTTTCCCCGCAGACGCAACTGGATCTCGTGCTCGAACAGGCGCATGCCCTGGTCCACGACCAGTACGAGACGCTCAACCGCGAGATCATCCCGGCGCTGGCCAAGGAGAACATCCACTTCCTGCGCCGCACCCACTGGACCGAGGCCCAGGCGCTGTGGGTCAAGCAGTACTTCCGCCGCGAACTCCTGCCGCTGCTGACCCCGCTGGGCCTCGATCCGTCACACCCGTTCCCGCGGATACTCAACAAGTCGCTGAACTTCATCGTCTCGCTGGAGGGCAACGACGATTTCGGCCGCGAGGCGTGGCTCGCGATCGTGCAGGCACCCCGCGCCCTGCCGCGCATCATCCAGATGGACGAGGCCGCAGCCGGGGGGCCAGCCGGCTTCGTCTTCCTGAGCTCGGTGATCCACGCCCACGTCCACGAACTGTTCCCGGGCATGACCGTGACCGGCTGCTACCAGTTCCGGGTGACGCGCAACAGCGATCTGGCGGTGGACGTCGACGACGATGACGACCTGCTGCAGACCCTGCAGGGGGGCCTGTTCGAGCGCAACTACGGCGATGCCCTGCGCCTGGAGGTGGCCGACAACTGCCCGGCGGACATGATCGATTTTCTCTGCGAGCGTTTCGCCCTCGACGAGCGGCAGGTGTTCCAGGTCCACGGCCCGGTGAACCTGCACCGGCTGATGGCCCTGCCGGGGCTGATCGACCGTCCCGAACTCAAGGACCCGCCGTTCACGCCGCGACTCGAGGCGGACTTCGACCCGGACCGCAACATTTTCGAGACCATCGAGCAGCAGGGCAGCGTGCTACTGCACCACCCCTACCAGTCGTTCATGCCGGTGGTGGAGTTCATCCGCCAGGCGGCCACCGATCCGCGGGTGGTGGCGATCAAGATGACGCTCTATCGCACCGGCAAGGACTCGGCCATCGTCGATGCCCTCGAGGCGGCGGCACGCGCCGGCAAGGAAGTCACCGCGGTGGTCGAGCTGCGCGCGCGCTTCGACGAAGAGGCCAACATCAACATCACCACGCGGCTGCAGAAGGCCGGCGCCTACGTCGCCTACGGCATCGTCGGCTACAAGACCCACGCCAAGATGGCGCTGGTGGTCCGCCGCGACGGCAACCGCCTCAAGCGCTTCGTGCACCTGGGCACCGGCAACTACCACCCGGGTACCGCGCGGCTGTACACCGACTTCGGCCTGATGACCGACGACCGCTTCGTCGGCGAGGACGTCAACAAGCTGTTCATGCAGCTGACGGGCCTCGGTCGCGGCATCCGCCTCAAGCGCCTGCTGCAGTCGCCGTTCACCCTGCACGACGGCATGCTCGAACGCATCCGCCGCGAGACCACGCATGCCCGCAACGGCCGCCCGGCGCGCATCCGCGCCAAGATGAACGCCCTGATCGAGAAACGCGTGATCGAGGCACTCTACGAGGCCTCGAGTGCCGGGGTGACCATCGAGCTGGTCATCCGCGGGGTGTGCTGCCTCAAGCCGGGCATTCCCGGCGTGTCCGAGAACATCCACGTGCGTTCGGTGATGGGCCGGTTCCTGGAACACCCGCGGGTGTTCTACTTCCACAACGACGGCGACGAGGAGCTGTTCCTCTCGAGTGCCGACTGGATGCCGCGCAACTTCTTCGCCCGCGTGGAAACGGCCTTCCCGGTCGACACCCCGGAGATCCGCGCCCGGGTGATCGACGAGGCCTTCGACCGCTATCTCGCCGACAACACCGGTGCCTGGGAGCTGACCGCGGCCGGCGAGTACCGCCGCATCACCCCGGCCAAGGGCGAGAAGCCGTTCAACGCCCAGCACTCCCTGATCGCCGATCTGGGCAAGGCGTGACGGACACGTGACGCCAGGCGGTCGGCCCGGGCCCCGTGCCGTCGGGGTGGCCGGCGGCATGCGATACTGTCGGCCATCGTCATTCCGAATAACGGTAACCGTCCACCCATGCTCAAGCTGTTGTTCTGGCTCATCCTCGCGCTCGTCGTCGGGCTGTTCTTCGCCGTCCGCCAGGCCAACCGCCTGCGCGCGGCACAACGGAAGGACGCGCCCGAGCCCCGCGCGCTGGAATCCGTGCGCTGCGCACACTGCGGGATGTTCGTGCCCGAGGACAAGGCGGTGCGGCGTGAGGGCGAGGATTTCTGCAGCTGGGAACATGCCCAGGCGCGGGCCGACGCGCGCGCTGAGGCAAGCGACCGGGAGACCGAATGATCCAGCCGGCCGGCACGGAGAACTGGCGCGGGCTGCGGCTCGCCAACGCCTATCGCCTGCTGCTGGCCCTGGCCCTGACTGCCGCGGCGCTGACCGACCGTGGGCCGGCGGTCTTCGGCCAGGCCGACGCCTCGCTGTTCATGGTCACCGCCTGGGCCTACCTGTTCCTCGCCATGGCCTTCGAGTGGCTGCTGGAACTGCGTGTCCTGCCGTTCCGCCCGCAGGTCCACCTGCACACCGCCGGCGATCTCGCCGGCCTGATGCTGGTCGCCCATGCCTCGGGCGGGCCGGAAGGGCCGATCGCCCTCGCACTGCTGATCGCCATCGGCATCGCGGCGGTACTGCACGGCGGGAGGGCGGCGATCGGCTACGCCGCGATTGGCGTGCTGCTGGTGCTGGGCGAGGCGATCTATGCCTCCTGGACACAGGCGGACGCCGACCACCTGACGAACTCCGGCTTTCTCGGCGCCGCCCTGCTGCTGATCGCCGTGCTGGTGATCGCCTTCGAGCGGCGCGCCGCCCTGTGGGAGCACCAGAGCCACGCCCGCGAGCGCGAGGTACGCTACCTCTCCGAGCTGGCGCTGCGGGTCATCGAGCAGACCGACAACGGCATCATCGTCTCCGACCCCGAGGGACGGATCGAGTACATCAACGACGCCGCGCGGCAGATGCTCGGCGAAGGCGAGGCGCCCGACGAGACGAGTCATGACCGCCTGCCGGACCTGCATCCCGGTATCTGCGAGGCCCTGCGGGCCTGGTATGCCGGGCGTGGTGATCAGCAGCGCGACGTCGACCGGCCGCACCGCCTGCGCGCCCAGTTCCATCGCATCGAGACCGCACTGGGCCCGCGCGCGCTGATCGTGCTGCTGGACCTGTCTGCCGAGGACGAGCGGGTTCGGCGCGACAAGCTCGCCGCGCTGGGCCGCCTGATCGCCTCGATCGCCCACGAGGTGCGCAACCCGCTCTCCTCCATCCGCCAGGCCGCCGAACTCTTGCCGGCCTCGGGCACCAGCGCCGAACGCGAGCAGTTGACCGGAATCATCACGCGCCACAGCGACCGCATCAACCGATTGGTGGAGGACGTGCTGGGGGCGGCCCGCGCGCCGGTGGTGCACACCCAGGAGATCGACCTGGTCGAGTGGCTGGACCGTTTCGCCGACCGGCGCCGCGAGGCCTGGAAGGCCGCCGGCCAGCCGTTCACGATCCAGCTTGATGCCGAGGTAGAGCACGCCCCGGCCCGGGTGGACACCACCCACCTGTGGCAGGTGATGGACAATCTCTGTGACAATGCCGAGCGTCACGGACGCCCGGCGGAGGGGAACCTCGCCGTTCGGCTGCGTATCGCGGCGGGCCGGGACGGACGCTGGCAGCTCCAGTTGTGCGATAACGGCACGCGCATCGAGGCGACCGACCGTGACGCCCTGTTCGAGCCCTTCTACACCACGCACTCGCAGGGCACCGGGCTGGGCCTGTTCGTCTCGCGTGAACTGGCGCTGGCCAACCGCGGTGAACTGACGCTGGCCGAGCCGCCGGCCGATGGGGCGGACGGCAACTGTTTCCGGCTGAGCCTGCCGATGGCGGAGGGGGCGTCGGCGACCGAAACGGCAACGACACAAGCAAGGGATTGAGACGTATGGCGTATTGCCTGATCGTGGACGACGAGCCGGACATCCGCACGTTGGTCACCCTGTTCATGAAGCGCGAGGGTGTGCCGACCCTCGAGGCCGCCGACCTGGCCGAGGCCCGCGGACACCTCGATCGCCAGGGCGACGAGATCGACCTCTGCCTGACCGACATGCGCCTGCCCGACGGGGACGGGCTGGACCTGGTCGACGAGATCCGCCAACGACGCCCCGACCTGCCGGTGGCAGTGATCACCGCCCACGGGCAGGTGGAGGCCGCGGTGCGCGCACTCAAGGCCGGTGCCTTCGACTTCATCAACAAGCCGATCGAGCAGGTCACCCTGCGCCGCCTGCTGCGTGACGCGCGCAACCTGCAGCCGAACCGGTCGGACCCGACGGCCACCGGCGAGCCCGACAGCGGCGGCTCCTCGCTGATCGGCCAGTCCCGCGCCATGCGTGGGCTGCGCGAAATGATCGGCCGCCTGGCCCGCTCGCAGGCACCCATCTTCATCCAGGGCGAGTCCGGTACGGGCAAGGAGCTGGTCGCCCGCGAGGTCCACGCCCACAGCAGTCGCGCGGGCGGGCCGTTCGTGCCGGTCAACTGCGGCGCGATCCCCGGCGAACTGATCGAGTCGGAGCTGTTCGGCCACCACAAGGGCTCGTTCACCGGCGCGACCCGGGACAAGCCGGGCCTTTTCCGCGCCGCCGAGGGCGGCACGCTGTTCCTCGACGAGATCGCCGAACTGCCACTGACCCTGCAGGTATCCCTGCTGCGAGTGCTTCAGGAACGGCGCGTGCGCCCGGTGGGCGGCACCGAGGAGCTGCCCATCGACGTGCGCATCGTGTCGGCCTCGCACCAGGACCTGCAGCAGGCCGTGATCGATGGCCGCTTTCGCCAGGACCTGTTCTTCCGCCTGAACGTCATCGGCCTGCGCGTGCCGCCGCTGCGCGAACGCCTCGACGACCTGCCGGCCCTGGCCACGGCCATCGTCGCCCGGCTCGCCGCGCGCGACGCGCGCCCGGTGCCGTCCATCGACCCGGCGGTCTTTCAGACATTGGCGGCGCAACCGTTCCCCGGCAACGTGCGTGAACTGGAGAACCTGATGGAACGCGCCATGGCGCTCACCGACGGCGACGAGATCACCGTCGAGGCGGTCGCCCCGCACCCGATGATGACCGGCGAGGAGGAACCCGCCTCGGCGCTCGCCGCCTGTCCCGGTTTCATCCCGGAGACCGACGAGCAACGCGACGTGCTCGCCGCCCTGCAGCAGACCCACTGGAACCGCAGCGAGGCTGCCCGTCAGATGGGGATGACCCTGCGCCAGCTGCGGTATCGATTGCAGAAGTGGGGCGTCGAATAGGAGACGGCAGGAATCAGGGGTCAGATGTCAGAAGGGCAGCCTGTGCCCTCTCGGCTCTTTTCCTGACCTCTTGCGTCAGTCCGCCAGCGCCCGTAATACGGCCGGCGGCAGCGCCCAGACGAGCTTGCCGTTGCCGTAGCCGATCGCGTTGTCGAAGCGGATCAGGATCATGCCGCCCTTTTTCATCGGCAGGTTGCCCGACGGTCGCCCGGAGAGCAGGCATTCGGCCAATTGGCCCAGGCTGGGCTCGTGGCCGACCACGGCCATACCTTCTACGCGCGGTTGCTTGCGCAGCCATTCGACGGCCGCATTCACCGGCGCATCAGGGGCGAACACCCCATCCTGCTCGATCCGGCGCTGCTCGATGCCCGGCGCGACGATCTCGGCGGTCTGCACCGCGCGCACCGCCGGACTGGTGACCAGCCGTTCGATCGGCAAGGCCATGGTGGTCAGGCCACGTGCGGCCATCTGCATGCGCTCGACGCCACGCTTGGTCAGCGGGCGCTCGGCGTCGGGACGTCCCTCGCGGGCGAAGGCCTCGCGGTCCTGCGCGGCGGCATGTCGAATGAGCAACAGGTCCATGACGGGTCTCGCAGGTTCGATGGTGGCATGACGTCACGCCACCAGATGGGTATTCAGGGCGGCATCCTGAACCCGGCAAGCTACCGGATTGTGACAATATGACTCGGGCGCCGCGAAAGAGATGGACCGCGGGACGGGCCATCGGTTCACGACCCGGGATCAACGGGCGATCACCGGGCCATTCCTGCAGATAAGCTATGATGGTGGCCCAGCCAGTTTCAGATTGCGAGGAGACGACATGGAAGGCCGCGACGCGCAGGATGCCCGCTCCACCCAGGCCCAGACACGGGGCAATCGCTCGGCCGGCCCTCAGGGCACGATGCTCTTCCAGGCAGACGAGATACGCCAGAAGGCAGAGGCCGCCGAGACGCGCGGCAACGAGCGCGCCTCGGTCGCCGAACCCGTCCTCGAGGGGCTCAGCGACGGCATCGAGGGCCGACGCTTCACCCTGCGCGCCGGCCGACAGACCATCGGTCGCCGCGAGGACAACGACATCGTCCTCGACGAGCCCAGCGTCTCCTCCTCGCACGCCTGGATCCTGAACCAGCAGGGCCACCACGTGATCATGAACATGCTGTCGACCAACGGCACCTTCGTCAACGACCAGCGGGTGCATGAGGCGACCCTCAAGCACGGCGATCGCGTGCGGCTTGGCCAGGCGGAGTTCGTCTTCCTCACCCGCGAGGCCGACGAGGGCCGGATCGGCCTGCGCCACTGGCTGGTGGCCGGGCTGCTGCTCGCCGCCATGGCGATCGCCTTCGCCCTGATCTGGAACTGAACCGGCCGTGACGGCCCGGGAGACACCGGCAACCATCGGCCGCTACCGTATCGAGGGTGTCCTCGGCGAGGGCGCCATGTCGATCGTCTACGCCGGCTTCGACCCAAGCATCAATCGTCATCTCGCGATCAAGTGCCTCCGGGAGGAGGTCGCGCGCGACGACGCCTACCGGCGCCGCTTTCTCACCGAGGCGCGCGCCGCCGGCACGCTGACCCATCCCAACATCGTCACCATCTACGACGTCGGCGAGGCCGACGGTCGTCCCTACATCGCCATGGAGCGCCTGCGCGGCGAGACCCTGGCCGAACGGGTCGCCCGCGAGGGTTTCCCACCGGTGACGATCATCCTCGACCTGGTCGGCCAGATCGCCGCCGCACTCGACTTCGCCCATCGCCACGGCGTGGTCCACCAGGACATCAAGCCCGAGAACATCATCCTGGTCGAGGGCTGGACGCACGCCAAGGTCAACGACTTCGGCGTGGCACGCCTGGCCGACAGCGACGAGGCGCCCGACGGCACGGTCGCCGGCACACCGGCCTACATGTCGCCCGAGCAATTGCGCGGCGCGGCGACCGACGGGCGCAGCGACCTGTTCTCGCTGGGCGTGCTGCTGTTCTGGCTGCTCACCGGAGAGAAGCCGTGGCGGGAAACGGAAATCGACCGCCTGATGGCCGAGCGCCACGACCGCCCCTCCCCGGAGCTGTTGCCGCGCGACCCGGCAACGCCCGACGTGCTGCTGGGGATCACCCACACCCTGCTGCAGACGTCCGCCGATCAGCGCTACCAGCACGGACACGAGGTGATCGACGACCTGCGACACGCCCAGCGCGAACTCGAGCGGTTGCGCGCCGACCCGATCGCGACCCGGATCCTGCCGATGCGGCTGCGCTGGGCGGCGATCCTCGGTGCCATCCTCACCGTCACCCTGCTGACCGGGCTTGCCTCCGTCTACGTCAAGCAGGACCAGGCGCTCACCGGCCTGGCCCTCGACTTCGGCGCCTCACTGGGGCGCACCATCGCCCACGAGACTGCCGAGGACCTGCTGCTCGACGACCGGGTGGCCGTGCGTGCCCTGGTAGATGACATGCAACGCAACGACCAGATACGCCACCTTGCCGTGGCCAATCGCGAAGGCCAGGTCATCGCCAGCGCCAGCCCCGGAGAGGTCGGCGCGACCCTGCCCCCCTTCCCCGAGGCCGGGCAGCGCGAGCTCGACGACGGCATCGTCAGCCATCACGACTCGCAGCCCACAAACACCGGCGAGTCCCTCTTGCTGTTCGACGTGCCAATCCGCTACCAGCAGCACCCGATCGGCACCCTGCGCCTGGGGGTCGACAGCGCCCCGCTGACCGCGGCGAATCACACCACGCTCACCGCGATGCTCACCGCCCTGCTGGCAACGCTGGTGGTGGTGCTGGGTGCGGCCTGGTGGCTGTTCCGACGCCTGCTGGCACCACTGGACGTGCTGGGCGATGCACTGATGCGCATGGCCCGGGGCGAGACGGGTCACCGGATCCGACTGGTGCGACGCGACGAGTTCGGCCGCCTGTTCACGGCCTTCAACCTGATGAGCGAATCCCTCTCACGCCGCGAGAGCGACGCACCGGGCGACCGGCCGAAGCCGCCCGTCGACACCGAGCCGACGCGTGTGATCGAACCGACCAGCCCCTCAGGTGAGTCCCCGAACGACACACCGGCCGACGAAGGCGCGCCGAACCAGTCCCCGCGCTAGCCGTCGCCCTCACTGTCAGAGCTGATCGACGCGTCGCTGCAATTCGCGAGCGCGCGCCCGGTAGGTGCGCGCGGGTTCGAAACCCGGGTCGATCGCCAGCACCCGGTCCCACAGGGCGATCGCCTCGTTCAGGTCCTGGTTGCGATAGCGCAGGATCGCCTGCTGGTGGTACTCGTCCACCAGCCGTTCGCGCAGGGCCGGGGCGCGACTGGCCGCGGGCTCGATATCCTCGTCCTCGGCCAATGCCGCCTCGAACCGCTCGAGCGCCGCCTCGGGGCGGTCGTCGGCCAACAGGTCGAGGGCCTCGCCTTGCAGCCGCTCGGCGCGCGTTTCGCTGTCGTTCGGCGAGGAGGTCGGCTCGTTGGCCTCGCG